>DATLUQ010000027.1 GCA_035533015.1 Gemmatimonadaceae bacterium
CCCTTCGGGGTGAAGGAAGAGTTGATGCGCGCCTTCGACCTGGCCGACGACCGCGTGCGGGTGATCATGCCCGACACCGGGTCGGCCTACGGCGGCAAGCACACCGGCGAATGCGCCGTCGAAGCCGCCCGCCTGGCCCGCGCCGCGCACAAACCGGTCAAGCTCGTCTGGACGCGCGAAGAGGAATTCCGCTGGGCCTACTTCCGCCCGGCCGGCGTGATCGACGTGAACGCCGGCATGACGGCCGACGGCACGCTCACCGCGTGGGCGTTCGACAACTACAACTCGGGGCCCGCCGCCATCCGGCCCATGTACGCCATCGCCAACCAGCGCGTGGAGTTCCACCCGAGCGACTCGCCCTTGCGCCAGGGATCGTATCGCGGGCTGGCCGCCACGGCCAATCATTTCGCGCGCGAGATGCACGTCGACGAACTGGCCCATACCGTCGGCATGGACCCGCTCGCATTTCGTCTCAAGAACCTGAAGGACGAGCGGCTTCGCGCCGCATTCCAGACGGCGGCCGACCGCTTCAACTGGGGCCGGCCGCGCGCCGAAGGACACGGCGTGGGCATCGCCGGCGGCTTCGAGAAGGGCGGCTACATCGCCACGGCCATCGAGGTCGCGGTGGACCGCTCTACGGGCTCGGTCAGGCTCGTCCGCGGCGTGAGTGCGTTCGACTGCGGTGCGGTGGTCAATCCCGACATCCTGCGCAATCAGGTCGAGGGCGCGTTCATCCAGGGAATCGGCGGCGCGCTGTTCGAGGCCATCGATTTCGACCACGGCGTGGTGCGCAACGCGCACCTCGCGCAGTACCGCGTACCGCGCTTCTCCGACGTGCCCGACCTCGACGTCGTGCTCATCGACCGCAAGGACGAAACGCCCATGGGGGCCGGCGAAACGCCGATCTTCGGAGTCGCGCCCGCGGTCGGCGCCGCGATCTTCGACGCGACCGGCACCCGGGTGCGCGCGCTGCCCATGGCCCGCGGAGGACTGCGTACCGGTTGATCAGAGCCGCGCGGCGAATCCCGCGGCGCCCAGCAGCCCGACCTTGGTGTTCATGACCACATACACCGGGGCCTTGGCCACCAGCGGCGACAAGCGTCCCTGGTCGTGCAGCGCGTCGCGGAACGTCTGGCCCTGCAGTTGCCGAACGATGCGCGGCGCGATCCCGCCCGCGATGTAGAGGCCGCCGGTCGCTACCGCGATCAGCGCGAGGTTGCCCGTCACGCCGCCCAGGACCTCCACGAACAGGTCCAACGCCTGGGCGCACAGCGCGTCGTCGCCGGCCAGCGCGTGCGCGGTGACCACGGCGGCCGGATCTTCGCGGGCCATCTGCCGTTCGACCGCCGCCTGCTTGGGAGCGACGCGCTCCGATTCGAGATACCGGTAGAGATCGGCCAGCCCGGCGCCCGACAGCACACGCTCATTGGACGCACGGCCGTACTTGCCCCGCAGGAACCGCAGCAGCCCGTCCTGCCGCGGGTTGCGCGGCGCGAAGTCGGTATGGCCACCCTCCGACGCGTACACGCGGTACGCCGTCCCGCCCCACAGCCGGAACCCCACGCCAAGCCCGGTCCCCGCGCCGAGGTACGCCACGGCGCCGTGTTCGCGCGGCTCGCCCGCCTGCAGCGTGACCAGATCCTCCGACGCCAGGAACTCGAGGCCCACGCCCACCGCGAAGAAATCATTGATCAGCCCGAACCGCTCGATGCCGATCGCCCCCGCCACCTGCGCGCGATCCACCGTCCACGGCAGGTTGGTGGCCTGCGCCACGTCGCCCACCACGGGACCCGCAATCGCTACGCACCCCTGCGCCGGCCGCGCGCCTGCCTCGTCGAGAAATGCGCGCACGATGGTGCCCAGCCCATCGTAGTCGGCGCTCGGATAGTCGCGTTCGTGCACGATGCGCGCGGCGCCGCGTTCCACGTCCGCGATCGCCAGCCGCGCGTTGGTTCCCCCGACGTCGCCCGCCAAGACATGCATGGTCATACCATAGCGAGATGGTGCGCGGCGCGCACCCGCCCGCCGCTCCGCTACCGGCGGCGCCCCGCGGTGGAATCCGCCCCACCCCGCTTCTCGCGCTCGTCGTCGGGGAGATCCACCGACATCGGGAAGAACAGCGACTGGTGCACACCCGGGTACGGCGTGTTCCACCCGCGCGCATCGTGCCACAGAATGCGGTTCAACACATCGCTCGGCGCCGCGTCGGGTATGTCCAACCGCATGCGCGACGACGCCAGCGCGGCGGCCCGCGCCGGTCCGTGCAGCGCTCCCACGCGCGCATTCACGTCGTAGATCGACTGCGCCGGCACGAGCGCCCGGTACGGCGTGAAGTCGGGGGCCTGCCCCGGATCGAGGAAACTCGCGCGCATGTCGTGCGCCACGAGATCGAACATGCTCAGCGCCGGCAGCCCCAGCATCAACTCCACGGTCTTCACCATGCTCGGCTGGCTGTAGAAGGTGCTGTCGATCGCCCCGCGCCGCGCATACGGCGAGATCGCGAGCGCCACGGTGCGATGGCCGTCGATGTGGTCCACGCCGTTCTGCGCGTCATCCTCCACCACGAGAATCGCCATCGACTTCCAGAACGGCGAATGCGTGAGCGCCTCTACCATGTGCCCGAGCGCGAGATCGTTGTCGGCTACCGACGCCTTGGGCGTGCTCCAGCCCGGCGACGTGCCGTTCGTGTGATCGCTGGGCAGAATGACCATCACGAGATTTGGCATGCGGCCGGACGCCGTCCACTCGCGCACGTGCTCGTCGAAGATGTCGGCCTTCACCACGTCCGGCAGCTCCTGCGTCCACCCGGGATACTCGCGCACCAGCACCTTGTCGAGCGACGGGATGTCGGAATGCGTGTCGTACGTCTTGCGCGCCGCGTTCCGGAAGTACACCGCGTCGTGCGACGCCGAGTCCCGGTACTCGGCCAGCAGCCGGCGCCGGACGCTCGAGATCGAGTCCGACGGCGCCGGCGCGTACTCGCCGAACACCGCCACAGACTTCCCCTTCGCTTCCGCGTCCTCCCACAAGAACCCGCCCAGCGAGTAGGTGAGCGCGTCGTCGCCCTCCGACGGATAGCTGCGCCCCTGGTACAGCGGCCACATCGGATAGTCGGTCTCGTTGGCCTGCGTCAGCCACTGGTGGCCGTCGGCCGAGTTGCCCCCCGACGCGAAGAAGTGGTCGAGCAGCACGAACTGATCCGAAAGCGCGTGCGCGTTCGGCGTCACGTCGCGCCCGTAGATCACGAGCGAACTGTCGCTGGCCCCGCGTCCCTCGTCACCGAGCACCTGATCGTACGTCCGGTTCTCGCGCACGACGAACACCACGTGGTCGATGAGCGACCGTTCGCCCGGTCGCTCGGGCACCGCGCGCGGCGGCGCGTCGGATCGAACCGCGATCGCCACGTGCTCGCCCTTCAACGTCAGCCGGTCGTTGCGGGCCACCGAGGTCGTGTACGCGGCCAGTTCGGCCTCGCTCGGCACGGCGATCACGTTCACCGAGCCGCGCACGGCGTACACCTGGCGCCCCGTTTTCCCGGGCGAGCCCGGGGTGGTGCCCGTGCCCGAGCCCACGCCGAGCAGCGTCCCCACTGCCAGCGTCGAGCCGTCGGGGCTCACGTCGAGCGCCGCCGGATACCACCCCGTGGGAATGAGCCCGCGGAACGCGAACGTCGGCCGCGCCCCGGCACCCGCCACGTCATACATCGCCACGGCGTTCGCCCCGCCGAGCGCCACGAACAGCGTGTGCCCATCGGGAGCCACCGCCACCGCCGTGGGCGCGAGCCCGATCCGGGTCTCGAAGAACGGCCGCACGTGCAGCGTGGCAAGCGAGGCGCCGGTGCGCGAATCGATCACGCTCACGGCGTCCGAGTTGCCGTCGGCCACGTACAGCCGGCCACGCGCTTGGTCCCACGCCATGCCCGTGGGATGCCTGCCCACCACCACCGTGCGCGTGATGCGCCCCGTCACGAGGTCGATGCGCGCCACCGTGCCGGGCTCGGCGATGCCGCGTGCATCCACGCGCACCGGCTCAGCCATCGGATCGCAGCACTGACGCGCCGCGCGGTCGCCGCTCGCCGGCTTCGGGCCGCCGAAGTTCGTGATCCACGCCGCCGACCCGTCGTCGGCCACCACCGCCGCCACCGGCAGCACGCCCGCGTCCAGCGTGCGCAGCACCGTCCCGCGGTCCGCATCGATGATCGCCACCTGGTCGTTGGCCGGCAGCGGCACCACCGCCACGCGATGGCCCGTCGCGTTGGCCAGACGCGCCACCCCCGGCGCGCCGGCCATGTACGAGCCCAGCGCTCCGGAGTTGAGCGTCGCCTGCGCCGAATCGCCCACGCGTCCGGACGCCGTGAATGCGGTGAGCTGCGCCACCGCCGCGCCGCGCCGCAGCGCTCCGCTGCCCGGCGTGCGGCTCGTCTCCATGCCGGCCGGCAGCAGGCCCACCGACGACACCAGCACGCGGCCCGATGCCGGGTCCAGCGCCACGCCATGCACGCCCGGCGTGCCGCTGAAGTGCGCCACGGCGAGCACACGGTTGTCGCGCCAGTCGAGTTCGTACGCCGCGCCGGGTACCGCCACCCAGATCACGCTGGCCGTGGGGCCGAACCGCACGCCGGCCACGCGGCCGCGGAACACCGTCTGAACGCCCGCCGGCGTCACGCGCTGGTCGGTGGCGATCACCCCGGGATCGGGCACGCTGCGCACCGGCTGCTGGGCGGCCAGCGAGTGCAGCGCGGCGAACGCGAGGAGGAACGGGAGTGCGCGCATACCGAGAACCTATCACGCACCCACCCGCCGTCGAAAGCCGGGCGCGTCACGAAATGGTGTCGCCGCCGCCCGCCGCGTCGTACCTTTTGCCCCTATGCTGACTCTCCTCGGCGTCCTCGTCGTCATCGTCGGCTTCGCCCTCCGCTTCAATGCCCTGCTCGTCGTGACGTGCGCGGGTATCGTCACCGGCCTCGCCGGCGGCCTCAGCCTGCCCGCCGTGATCTCGGAGTTCGGCAAGGCGTTCACGCTCAACCGCTACGTGGCCATCGTATGGATGGTGCTGCCCGTGATCGGCCTGCTCGAGCGCAGCGGACTCAAGGAGCGCGCCCGCGACCTGATCGCGCGTATCCACGCTGCCACCACCGGGCGCGTGCTCATGGCGTATCTCGCCCTGCGCCAGATCACGGCGTCCCTCGGCCTCACGTCCCTTGGCGGACATCCGCAGATGGTGCGGCCGCTCGTCGCGCCCATGGCCGAAGCGGCCGCCGAAACGCGCTACGGCAACCTGCCCGACGACACGCGCTATCTCATCCGCGCCAACGCCGCCGCCGTGGACAACATCGGCGTCTTCTTCGGCGAGGACATCTTCATCGCCATCGGGTCCATTCTCCTCATCAAGGGCTTTCTGGCGCAGAACGGCATCAACGTCCAGCCCACCACGCTCGCCAAATGGGCGGTTCCAACGGCCGTCTCGGCCTTCGTCATTCACTCCATACGCCTGATGCTCCTCGACCGGAAGTTGAAGCGCGATCTGGGCAGCCGCACCGTAAAGGTAGTTCCCTCTCCTACCCTCCTACCCTCCGACCCTCCTACCCATTCACCGGCCGGTTCTGGAGAAGAACGGCCATGATCGGCCTCGAAGCGGTCTACCTCCTGATGGGCGTGATGCTCGCCGGCATCGCCCTGGTGAATCTGTTCGACCGGGCCGACGCCAAACGCTTCAACAAGGGCGCGTTCTGGGGCATCTACGCGATCACGTTTCTGTTCGGCAGCCATCTGCCCGACTTCGTCGACGGGTGCCTGGTCATCGCCATGGTGCTCGTGTCGAGCATCGGCGGCCTGGGGCGTGGCGGCCCCGAGCTGGTCACGGCCGCGGAACGCGAGGCGAGCGCCGCGCGCTGGGGGAACAAGCTGTTCATCCCCGCGTTGCTCGTGCCCGCGGTCACGGTGGCCGGCACCATCGTGTTCACGAGGCTCCGGGTGGACGGCGTGGCGCTCGTGGATCCGTCGCAGGTCACCGTGATCTCGCTCGCCCTGGCCACCCTGGTGGCGCTGGCCGTCGGCATGGCCATGATGCGGTCGCCCGCCGCGGCGCCCATCGTCGAAGCCCGCCGCCTCATGGATGCCGTGGGGTGGGCCGCCGTCCTGCCGCAGATGCTCGCCGCCCTGGGCGCGCTGTTCGCGCTGGCCGGCGTCGGCACCGTGGTCTCCACGCTCGTCAACCGGTGGATTCCGCTCGACACGGCCATCGTCGTCGTGATCACGTACGCCGTGGGCATGGCGCTGTTCACCATCGTCATGGGCAACGCCTTCGCCGCCTTTCCCGTGATGACCGCCGGCATCGGCCTGCCGCTCATCGTCACGAAATTCGGCGGCGACCCGGCGATCATGGCCGCCCTCGGCATGCTCTCCGGTTATTGTGGAACACTGATGACGCCGATGGCCGCCAACTTCAACATCGTCCCGGCGGCGCTGCTCGAGCTGCCCGACGAGAATGCGGTCATCAGGGTCCAGATTCCCACCGGACTCGCGCTGCTCGCCGTCAACATCCTGCTCATGTACTTCCTCGTATTCCGCTACTGACCATGCCGCCAGACCCCTCCACGCTCACGCCGGCCGTGGCCGCCCGGTTCGCGTCCATCGCGCTCGGCCACGTCACCCGGGAATACCCCAACAAGCTCGACCATGTGCTCACCGGGCCCGACGACCTGCTCGGCCCCCGCGCGCTGCACCCCGTGTTCTACGGCAGCTTCGACTGGCACTCCTGCGTCCACGGCTACTGGCTGCTCGCCCGGCTCCTGCGCCGCTTCCCCACGCTCCCCGAGGCGCCACGCATCCACGCACTGTTCGACGCGCACCTCACGCCCACCGCCCTGGCCGGCGAGCTCGCCTACCTCCGGCAGCCCTCCCGCGCCGGGTTCGAGCGGCCCTACGGGTGGGCATGGCTGCTCATGCTCGGCGGCGAACTGGCCCGCCACACCACCGGCGACGGACGGCGCTGGCACGCCGCGCTGGCCCCACTCACCAACGCATTCGTGGCCCGGTTCCGCGCGTTCCTGCCCAGAGCCACCTATCCCGTGCGCGTCGGCACGCACTTCAACACCGCGTTCGCGCTCGCCCTGGCCCTCGATTACGCCGCAGCCGCCGGCGACACCGCGTTCGCCGACCTGATCCGCGAGAAGGCCAATGCGTGGTACGGCGACGACGCCGACTGCCAGGCGTGGGAGCCCGGCGGCGACGACTTCCTCTCCTCGGCGCTCATCGAGGCGGAGTGCATGCGGCGCGCCATGCCGGCGGCGGGGTTCGAAGCCTGGCTTCACCGCTTCCTCCCGCGGCTCGCCCAGCGCCAGCCCGCCACGCTCTTCCGCCCGGCGCACGTGAGCGACCGGTCCGACGGCAAGATCGCCCACCTCGACGGGCTCAACCTCTCCCGCGCCTGGTGCTGGCGGGCCATCGCGCGGTCGCTCGCCGCCGGCGACCCGCGCGCCGCGATCGCCCGCGAGTCCGCGGAATTGCACCTCGCCGCCAGCCTGCCGCACGTCGCCGGCGACTACATGGGCGAACACTGGCTGGCCACGTTCGCCTTGCTCGCCCTCGAGGCCTGACACCCATGACAACGCTCGCCCGCGCCTCCGCCGTGATCGCGCTCGTCGTCTCCGCCGCGGGCGTCGGCGCCCAGACGCTCGACACGGCATTCACGGGACGGGTCCTGGGCCCGCTCATCGCCAGAGCGGACACCAGCAACCGCTACGCCGCCTACATCCCGCGCGGCTATACCGGCGTCCACGCCACGCCCCTGCTTATCCTGCTCGACCCCGCCGGCCGAGCCGATACTGCGCTCAGCCGCGTCACCGGCGCCGTCCAGCGCCTCGGCTGGGTGGCCCTGAGCAGCTACGATGCGCGGGGCGACCTCACACCCGCAGCCAACCAGCGCATCGTGAACGTCATGCTCTCCGATGCGTTCTCGGCGTTCCACCTCGACACCGCGCGCATCTACATCGCCGGGCTCGCCGGTACCGCCAACGACGCCTGGATCTTCGCGTACGGGTCGTCCGGCCACATTCCAGGAATCGTATCGGTGGGCGCCGCCGGACCGCTGGACAGCGCCTGGCAGGCCGCGCACCCGGGCAAGCCGCCGTTCGACGTAGCGCTCGCGTCGGGCAACCGGAGCTACGGGTACGACGACGTCATGCGCGGCGCCGCGGCACTGCGCGCCGACTCCACGCCGCGCCGGCTCGACGTCTTTTCTGGCGCCAGCGGCTGGCCCCCGGCCGCCGTCATGGCACAGACCCTCGGATGGCTCGAGGCGCGCGCCATGATCCGCCATCTCCGGCCGGTCGATTCCGTGCTCGTGGACTCGCTGTTCGCGGTCGATTCCGCCGGCGCGGCAGCCGTCGAAGGCGCGCGGCGTCCGGCGCTGGCCGCCGACCAGTGGGAGAACGCCGCCATCGCGTGGGCCGGCACGCACGACGTGTCGTACGCCCGCGCGCGTGCGCGCGCCCTGGCCGCCGACCCGGCCGTGCGGCGGTGGCGTGCCAAACGCGACTCCCTCGTCGCCGTCACGCTCGACATGCGCCGCTCGCTGATCGCCACCCTCATCGACCTGCGCGAGCGCCCCGGCGTGCCCGATTTGCGCCGCCTCAACGACAGCCTCCGCATCGCACCGCTCCAGGCGTGGATCGCCGACACCGCCGATTCGGTGCGCGCCGACTGGGCCGCGCGCCGCCTGGCGGAGGTGTTCGGCCATCTGTCGTTCTACGAACCTGAGGCGTACATCAACGTGCGCGATCCGTCGCGCGCGCTCGCCGTACTCGACATCGCGGCCGAGATCGAACCCGACAGCCCGGTGGTGTGCCGCGAGCGGGCGCGCGCCTACGCGCTGCGCTTGGACAGCGATCGCACGTTCACCGCGCTCCGCTGCGCACTCGCCGGCGGCACGATCTCCATGCGCGAGATCCGCGCCGACCCGCGCTACACGTTCATGGAAGCGCGCGACGACTACTTGAAGTTCATAGGCAAGACGGGCGGCTGATCCCCCGCCCCCGGCGGGATCTGGGCCCACCCCCCATCTTCCGGATATGGAGAACGCGCCCGACCGCTCGAACTGGTACGCCACGCTTGCCGCCGGCCATCGCGCCCAGCGCGCGGGGCAGGCCCGCGCCGTCGAACGGCTGGGCGCCGTGCGCCTCGCGACGTTCGTGGCCGCCGTCCTGGCCGTGGCCCGGTGGGCCTCCAGCAACGTCGCGCGCAACGAGTGGCTCGCCGCGGCGTTGATCGTCACGGCCGCGTTCGTCTGGATGGTCAGGACCAGTCGCCGCGCCAAGCACCGCCTGCACCGCACCGACGACCTGATCGCGCTGGCCGACGCGGGCGGCCATCGCGTGGCTCGCGCGTGGGACCGGCTCCCCAACGGACGCTGGCCGGCCGAGCCCGCCGCACATCCCTACGCCGTCGACCTCGACGTGTTCGGTCCCGCCTCGCTCACGCAGTTGATGCCGCCCATGAGCGACACCCCCGGACGCGCGACGCTCAGGGCGTGGCTCGTGGCGCCGGCCGAGCCCGAGCAGATTCGCGCGCGCCAACGCGCCGTGGACGAGCTTCGCGACCGGTACGAGTTCCGCGACGAACTCGCCATGGCCGGCATGCGCATCACCGCAACCCCCGACGGCGTCCAGCAATTGGCGCGCTGGGCCGCCGCAACCGGGTGGCTCACGCGGCGGCCGGCGCTCCTCGCGGCCAGCGTCGTCGTGCCGCTCGCCACCATGGCGCTCGTCGTGGCGCAGACCACGGGCTTCGTCGCACACGCGTACTGGATCGCGCCCGCGCTGGTCGGGTGGATACTCACCGTGCGATCGGGCCGGTCGCTCACCGCGAGCTTCGCCCCGGTGGTCGGGCAGGCCAACGCGCTGCGCCGCTACGCCGGCATGGCGCGCCTCGTGGCCGGCGAACGGTTCGCGTCGCCCGCCCTCCTCGCCATTCACCAGCGCCTCGCCGGACCACCCCGCCCGGCCCACCTGTCAATGCGCGCGCTCACCGCCCTCGCCGACTGCACCGAACTGCGGCTGTCGCCCATGCTGTACTTCGTGGTCAACACGCTCACCCTCTGGGATTTCCACGTCGCCCACCTGCTCGAACGCTGGCAGCGCACCCACGGCCGCCGCGTGGCCGATTGGCTGGCCGCGCTCGGCGAGTTGGAGGCGCTGTCGGCGCTCGCCACCCTGGCGTTCGACAATCCCGATTGGAGCTTCTCCGAGATCGCGCCCCGCGACCACGCCACCGTCGACGCCGAGGCGCTGGGCCACCCGCTGCTGCCGCCCGCCGTGGGCGTGCGCAACGACGTCTCCGTGGGCCCGGCGGGCGCCATCCTCGTCATCACCGGCTCGAACATGGCCGGCAAGAGCACGCTCCTCCGGTCCATCGGCCTCAACCTCGTGCTCAGCCAGGCGGGTTCGGCGGTGTGCGCGCGCCGCTTCGTGCATCCCCCCGCGGGGTTGTATACTAGTATGCGTATCGACGACTCGCTTGAGCGCGGGGTGAGCCACTTCATGGCCGAGTTGCAGCGGCTCAAGGCCGTGGTCGACGCCGCCGACGCCGCGCGCAGCGATGCTCCGCGCGCCCTCGTGTACCTGCTGGACGAGATCCTGCACGGCACCAATTCCGCCGAGCGCACCATCGCCGCGCGCTACGTGCTCAGCCACCTCGCGCGCACGGGCGCCATCGGCGCCGTCACCACCCATGACCTCCAGCTCGTGGACGCGCCCGAACTCGCGGCGGTGGCGCGCCACGTCCACTTCAGCGAACAGTTCACGCGCACCGGCGGCGTGCCGGCCATGTCGTTCGATTACACGCTGCGGCCGGGCAAGGCCACGTCGAGCAACGCGCTCAAGCTCCTGGAGCTGGTCGGGCTCACGCCGCCGGGCTGACGGGCGCCGGCGCCCACCGCGCCCCCGGCCCGCGCCTTCCCCTTGACACCCGACAGAAGGCATCGCATTCTCCTCTGTCCGTTCGACAGGAGACCCGATGGCCCCGTCCGCCGACGTGCTGCAGGGCACGCTCGACCTGCTCGTCCTCAA
>DATLUQ010000028.1 GCA_035533015.1 Gemmatimonadaceae bacterium
CATGGCTTCAACCCCGAGGCCGGCAGGGACAGCGCAGGACGGGCTTCTCCGTCCCGTGAGCGGAGGCCGGTCCCAGCCACCAGGCACCACGGTGCGAATCCCCGGCGGTGCGGCTTCTACTCCGGTCGGCCCCGAGGCTCCGGGGACGACGGTTCCCATTGCCGGCGGTGCCGCCTCGACGCCAGTGGCCCCGCAGGCGCCGGGCACGACGGCTCCGATCGCGGGTGGCGCGGCTTCAACGCCGCTCCCGACGCAGCCAGCGGGCACCGGGACGCTCGGGCCACGGCCGGGAGTCCAGACGCAGCCTCCCGGAACCACGGTCCCGATTCCAGGTGGCGCCGCGTCCACGCCATCGGCCCGGCAGCCACCAGGGAGCGGCGGTCCCATCGCGGGTGGATGGGCCTCAACGCCCGTCGGGCCGCAAGCTCCGGGCACCACCGTCCCGATTGCCGGCGGCGCGGCTTCGACACCCATCGGGTCGTCCGTCCCTGTCTGGACCGCCCCGCTGTCGTCCGGCCCGGAACCGGTGCCAACCGCCACCCCGGCCGGCCCAGTGGCGCCCGGCGTGCTCGATCAGATGCGCGAGTCGATCGGGTTGCCGGCGATGGCGGCCCCGCAGAACTCAGCCGCCGCCGGCCCGACGCTGACCGCCGCGCCCGCAAGCACCGACGTCCTGTCGAGACTTCGGCAGGCGATCGTGCCGCAGTTGCGGCAGCCGCACGGCCGAACGCCGGCACAGCTCGCCCGGGACCTCAAGCGCAGCCGAGAGTTCGGACCGCGATTCGCCACTTGATTCTAGGGGGGACACTGTGAATCGCAAAGAGATTTCGGCCCGAAATCGGTTGGGGGGCGAGGGAAGAACCGCGAAGAAAACCGCTAACAAAACCGCTAAGCCGTCTCCGCGTAGCGGCGTGTCTCTCCCGGTGGGAGCCCACCCCGGGAACACCGGTGGCAAGAAGGGCCGCTCGGGGCGCCTGCCGTCGATGATCCGCGACCTGGCGCGCGAGGGGTTCGCCGACAACCTGGATACCCTGATACAGATGGCCGACGGCCACGTGGTCCGCCGCGTGCGGGTCGGCGATGCAGAAACAGAGAGCGTGGTCAACGTCGAGGTGTCGGACCGACTGCGCGCGATCGACCTGCTCGGGAAGTATGGACTCGGCACGGTCCGCGAGGTGAGCATCGAGGACGTGCGGGAACGGGTGCACCGAACGCTCGACGTCGTTCAGGAGCGCACGTCGCCGGACCAATGTGCAGCGATCATTGAAGCGATCAGGCCCATTTGGCGATGAACCAGCTCTCGAAAGTCCGAAATGGAAAGCACCGCGAGCAGCTGCATGCAAGACGCAGCGCGCTCCGACCGGACCTCGGATACTCACACTTCGGACGAGGTGACCGAAATGGCTGAGAAGTCGAAATCGTCTGCTGTCGCTGAGAAAACCGCGAACAAAACCGCGAAGCTTGCACCGCCATCAGGTAGGAACGGAAACAGGTTGCCGGTTGGGGCGCACTCCGGCAACACTGGTGGCAAGCCTGGACGCTCCGGTAGGCCAAGCAGGGCGTTCAAGGCGACGATCGCCGAGCTGCAACGCGACCCCGATCTCCACGACGCGCTACGCGAGGCTGCCTCCGACCCGAACCACAAGAACTTCGCCGCGGCCTGGGGTGTCATCACGAAGTTCGGCCCCTTGGACGATGGTCAGCAACCGGCGATGACGCCGGAGCAGGCGATGCAACTCATCGCGGAGCGCCTGAGTGTGGCCGCTGAGCGTCGGAAGGCGGCTATCATGATGAGAGTGGACATGCGAACCGGGGCGCCCGCAGGATGCGGCCTGACCGCCAAGCAGGGGCGCTTCGTCGATGAGTACCTGATCGACCTCAACGCGACGCAGGCGGCGATTCGGGCCGGCTACAGCGAGCGAACGGCCCGGTTCATCGGCGCAGAGAACCTAACAAAACCCAACATTGCCGCGGCGATCGCAGCGCGTACGGCCGAGGTGTGCGAGCGCCTTGGGCTCACGAAGGAGTGGGTGCTGACGCGTCTCAAGGAGAATGTTGAGCGGGCGATGCAGGCGGAGCCGGTGAAGGACAGCAAGGGCAAGGAAACCGGCGAGTATACGTACCAGGGCGCGGCGGCCAACAAGGCCCTGGAACTGCTGGGCAAGCACGTCGGCCTGTTTACCGACAAGTTGGACGTGGACTTCAATGACCTGTCCAGCATTTCGGACGCGGAACTCGAGCGGCGGCGGCGTGAGTTGCGGCTAGTGTGACGACGGCGGAGGTGGCGCGCCGGCGCCAGCACGTCGTCAAGGACGGCCGCCTCTGGCACGACCCGTCGCCGCGACCCATCCCGGTCGCTCGGTACGCGGAATACCAGATCCTCGTGCCGCTCATGCCACAGAGTCCGCGTCGGCTCAAACGGGCGGCGTGAGGGGCTACTAATTGACGATGACCGCCACGGTGGCCCCGCGGGCGACGTCTACGTGCTTCCAGACCACCCCGCCCTGCCTCGTCAGCGTTCCCCACACCGGGTCTGGGGCGTCCCAGGTGACCACGGTGCGCACCAAGTACGCCCCCGGCGGCAGGCTGTCGAACTCGAACCGGCCGTCACCGTCGGCGGTGACCATGCGCCGCGCGCGCCGAAACAGCCCGGTCGTGTCCGGGGGGTCCTGCAGGAAGGTGCCGAGGTCTGTGCCGCGCTGGGTGAACCACTCCATCGAGAACTGCGTAGCCGGATCCAACGTCACCTCCCGGCCGGCCGCGGTGCGCACCTGCCCTCCGCGGGTCGTGAGGAACGCCTGCCCTTTGAGCGTGGCGGTCCCAGGCGCCAGATAGGCCGCATACGCCGTCGTTGACGGCGGCCCGGAGAACCGCAACGGGGCGAGCGGCGCAGGCGGCGTGACGCACGCCCCGATCACCAACAGCGGAATGAGTGCCATAAGTCGTTTCACAATCACACCCTCCAAAAGGTTCCCCGCCGTATAATGGCGCACTTGTGGCCCCCACCTACAGTGCTAGCGCGTCCCTTACAAACAGTTGACCGTCCCCCCGCTTGAGGAGCAGGGATTATGGGTCGGTTGAAGTAGCGGTAAAGGTGAATGCTCTAGCAAAGCTCCCTGGCGTGCGGTCCGCAAGGCTGCTTTACCGTTGCGACATTGAAGGCCGCACGGCTCGCTCTCCGGTTCGGGAGGGCGGCCCGTTTTGCGTTTGTCCGACCAGCCCAACGAGCACACCGTGCCATGAAGTGAAGGTGAGTTCACCCCCCATGCCGCAGAGCCGAAGCTTTCCATCGTCTGTCGGCTGCTCTGCGCGCCTTCTTCTCCGCCCGCCTGACCTGGGTGTCCACCGTGGTGCGCTTCTTCCCGAACGCGCGCGCAGTTTCCGCGATCGATGGCCGGCCGGTGATCGCTTGGCGCCGCAGGTCATCGAGGATCGCTTTCTGACCTGGCGACGCTTCGGCGTAGAGGTCCTCTACTGACGGCTCGCCATACTTGGGGACGTCGGGATCGTAATCGAAGTACAACTCGTAAATCTCCTCGCCGTCGAGGCCGATTTCGAATTTGGGGTCGCCCGGGGTGGTGAACGGATACGGCTGGTTCAACAGGTCCGCGCGCGCCGCTTTTATGGCCTCACGCCTGAGCCACTTGGCGAACGCTGGCCCTACGAAGACTTGTGACGGAATGACCAGACGGCGGCTGTTGCGCTTGATGCGCTGTGGTTCGTTTCGACTGCCCCACGCGAGGCAGAGGCCGACCTTTACTGCGTACACCTTGACCGAAGCGAGCGAAATTCGTTCTGCTCGCGCACGCGCGAGGAGCGCGGCGAGAAGCCGGTGCCCGCGGATGATCCACCCGGTGGCGATCGCCCCCGCAAGTCCGAGCACCTCAGGTGGGATCCCGGCTGATTCCCCGCCCGCGTCAGCCACGATTCGCGGCCTCGGTCTCGCCGGTAGTCGGGTACTGCGACCGGTACACAAGGCGCAGGCAGGACCGACACGCCCGCTCCTGCCCGCCGGCCGGGCGGAGTAGGACCCGCCGCCGACTGCCGCACCGCGGACAGACGAGCCACCAACAGCGGCCTCCGAGCGTGCCCGGCGTGCTCGCTACCTGAAGACGGGCGGTCGTGCCCCGACTCGTTCGGATATGCCACCCGGTAACCTCGGCTCCAGCGGGCGGATGGCCATAGACCCGCTGCAGGTCAGTGATGCGCAGTGCCCGGCATTCCTCGACCGTCAGGCGCCGTTGCCGTCGCGACGGTGTTTTCGCTAGCCCGCTTTCAGCGGCGTTGGTCATTCTGAACTCCTTTCGGGTCATTGGGTACGGCGGCGCGGCCCCGAGTCCTGGGCTTTGGACGGCGATCGCTGCTTTCAGCGCAGGCTTGGCACACTAGGGCGAACACGGGGGCGCCGTGGCGCGTGTCCAGATTCGGCACGGCGCGGAGTCGGGCGGCGTCGGCGCCGCACGCGTCGCACCTCATGGCGTGGCGCTCACGTCAGACCGCCCGCGCTTTGGCCTGCATGGGGGCGCTTTGCCGCCCGGCGTCGCGCAGGAGCGCGATCACGGCCGAGGGGAGGGACAGAGACCGCCTCAGTCGGCGGAACGGCCAGTGGGGCGCTCAGACGCTCAGCATCTCGACCGTCCCGAGCGCCATACCATGCTGGATCTGGCGCGAGACGCCGGTCTGTGCAGGCATCAGGTGTCAGATTGGGTGTCGAATTGGAGCGGCAGAGTCCGACATCGCGGCCCCGACAGGACGGCGGATCACGTTGACTGTCAGAGTGTGGGCGCATCAGATGCCGGACTTCCGCACCGCGCTACGACGCCAACAAGGCGTTCGCGCACTATCGCTGGTAGGCGGTCGTCCCGCTGCTGGTGGCACGCCCCGTCCGGTCTCACCGGGCGGGGCGTTTTATTAGTTCTCTAGAATCCGAACCCGAAATCCAGCGTCCAGAGCCACGGTCGGCTGTTGGTCGGGGCGCTCACGCGCCGGAGGAGTCCGAGGCGGGGGCCCAGGGCGATGAACGGAAACCACGCGACGTCGGCGCCGACGTAGGTAGCATTGGGCGGCGCCTGCCATGGGTGGACTACGGTGCGCAGGACCGAGGCGCCGGCGGCGATGCCCCCGCCGAGATGGCCTGTGGAATGGACATAGGTCACGGACGCGCGTTCGGCGCCCAGTCCGGGAGCGAGGGCGAGGAGGAGTTCGCCCGACGGCTGCGTGGGGTCGGCGCCGGGGTCGAGGTTGAGGCCGATGCCGGCGGAGACGGAGAGGCGCTGCGGCGTGCCGAAGCGGGCGCCGAGGAAGGGGAAGACCTGCGTGTTGGTGGCCTCGACTGCCCCGGTCTGGATGGCGGTCTGTGCCGTGGCGTGGTTGGGGGCCGCGGCGACCAGGATGAGGGCGAGCGCGGCGAGGGTGCGCGCGCGTGGGCGGTGCCTGTGGGCGAGGGCTGGGATTGGGAGGCGAGGACGGCGGGGGCGTCGCATGGTGCGCGGTCTCGAGAAAGGGGTCCGACGTTGGGAATGTACCGGCGGCGTGGGCCGAAAGATTACCGGTGGGCGGGCGTTGACAACGCTCCGAATGCCAATAAATTCAAGGGGCTAGGGCAATTCGTACCTCTGGTTGTCGTAGCGGATGGTTCGTCGGCGGACTGCGCGCCGACCCTTATGGGCTCGCCGATGGGAGCGAGGGGACTTCAGACCGGCCGGAGCGCCTGTGGCGCCGAGGCTCCCGAAAAGCAACGCAGGACAATTCAACGTCGAGCGAAGTCGGCTCGGCGCGCCATGGGTCCCGGCTCGCGCTGCAGTGGCGGGCACACCCGGCGGCAGCGGATGGATACCGGCTCCTCTGGAGCGCCCTGGTCCACCCGCGTTTTTGCTGGTGACGGTTTGTCGTTCCCGATTCACTTTGAATTTGACGCCGTGCGTAGCTGGGCGCGGCATGCAGGCAAGAGACTCTTCGACTTATGGCACGCATCACACCGCTCGGGCACTATCGGAACATCGGCATCATGGCGCACATCGATGCCGGGAAGACGACGACGACCGAGCGCATTCTGTACTACACGGGCAAGGCCTACAAGATCGGCGAGGTGCACGAAGGCACGGCCACGATGGACTGGATGGAGCAGGAGCAGGAGCGCGGGATCACGATCACGTCGGCTGCGACGACCTGCTTCTGGAGCCGGCATGGCCAGAGCCAAGAGGCGGGCGATGGGCCGGAGTACCGGATCAACATCATCGACACGCCCGGCCACGTGGATTTCACGGTCGAAGTGGAGCGGTCGTTGCGGGTGCTCGATGGGGCGGTGACGCTGCTCGACTCGGTGGCCGGGGTGGAGCCGCAGACGGAGACGGTATGGCGGCAGGCCGATCGATACAACGTGCCGCGGCTGATCTTCGCCAACAAGATGGATCGCGTGGGTGCGGATTTCGAACGCTGTTTGACAATGGTGCGGGACCGGCTGTCGCGGAACGCGCACCCGCTGCAGCTGCCGGTCGGATCGGGCGAGTTGTTCACGGGCCACATCGACGTGATCGAGCGCAAGCAGTACGTGTTCGACGAAGCGTCGCTGGGCAAATCTTTCAGCGTCGTGAACGTACCGCCGGAGTTCGTCGAGCGGATGGAAGAGGCGCGCCACGAGTTGATCGAAGCCGCGGTGGCGCATGACGACGAGCTGCTGGAGAAGTATCTGGCCGGTGAGGAGCTGACTGTCCCTGAGATTCGACGGGCCATCCGCAAGGCGACCCTGGCGATGCAATTCGTGCCGGTGCTCTGCGGCGCCTCGTTCAAGAACAAGGGGGTGCAGGCGCTGCTCGACGCGGTGATCGACTACCTGCCGTCGCCCGAGGACGTGCCACCCATCCAGGGCCACGTGCCCCATCACGACGAGCACTTCGAGACGCGGCCGACCAACGACGAAGCGCCGTTTGCAGCGCTGGCGTTCAAGATCGCGACCGACCCATTCGTCGGAAAGCTGACGTTCTTCCGGGTGTACTCGGGGGTCCTGAAGTCGGGGTCGTACGTGTACAACTCGACCAAGGACAGGCGCGAGCGCGTGGGCCGGCTGTTGCAGATGCACGCCAACAAGCGCGAGGAGATCGCGGAAGTGCTGGCCGGCGACATCGCGGCCGCGATCGGGCTCAAGGACACGCGCACGGGCGATACGCTGTGTGACGACGACCACCCGATCATCCTCGAGGCGATGAAGTTCCCGAACCCGGTGATCGACGTCGCCATCGAGCCGAAGACCAAGGCCGACCAGGACAAGCTGGCGATCGCGCTGCAGAAGCTGGCCGAAGAGGATCCGACGTTCCGCGTGCACACCGATTCCGAGACGTCCCAGACGATCATCTCCGGGATGGGCGAGCTGCACCTCGAGATCATCGTCGACCGCATGATGCGCGAGTTCAAAGTGGACGCGAACATCGGTCGACCGCAGGTGGCCTATCGCGAGACCATTCGCCGGCGCGTCGAGAAGGTCGAGGGGAAGTTCATCCGGCAGTCGGGCGGCAAGGGCCAGTACGGGCACGTGGTGATCAACATGGAGCCGTCGGACACGGGCGCCGGATTTATCTTCGAGGACAAGATCGTGGGCGGGGTGATTCCGCGCGAGTACATCGCCCCGGTGGAGCAGGGCATCAAGGAAGCGTTGGAGAACGGCGTGCTGGCCGGCTATCCGATGGTCGATGTGAAGGTCGAGCTGGTGTACGGGTCGTACCATGACGTCGACTCGAGCGAGATGGCGTTCAAGATCGCCGGGTCGATGGCATTCAAGGAGGCGGCGAAGCGGGCGCATCCCGTCATCCTGGAGCCGTTGATGAACGTCGAGGTGGTGAGCCCGGAGGCGTACATGGGCGACGTGCTCGGCGATCTCTCGTCGCGGCGCGGCAAGATCGGAGGCATGACGCAACGGGGCGAAGCGCAGGTGATCGCCTCGACGGTGCCGCTCTCCGAGATGTTCGGTTATTCCACGAAGCTGCGCTCGATGTCGCAGGGCCGGGCGGTGTATTCGATGGAGTTCGCCCACTACGAAGAAGTGCCGAAGTCGAAGGCGGAAGAGATCATCAGCAAGGTCAAGGCGTAAGTCGGGGAGCGGCAGGCGGAATCACGGTTCCGACCTTCCATTATCAAGGACGCAGTAGATCAACTCATCGGGAACAGTACCATGGCCAAGGCAAAGTTCGAGCGTACCAAGCCGCACGTGAACGTCGGAACCATCGGCCACGTGGATCACGGCAAGACGACCCTTACCGCGGCGCTCACGAAGATCTCGGCGGAAAAGGGCTACAGCACGAAGTACATCGCGTACGATGAAGTCGCGAAGGCGTCGGAATCGCAGGGTCGCCGCGACGCGACCAAGATTCTGACCATCGCGACGTCGCACGTCGAGTACGAGACCGAGAAGCGCCACTACGCACACGTGGACTGCCCGGGACACGCCGACTACGTGAAGAACATGATCACGGGCGCGGCGCAGATGGACGGCGCGATCCTCGTCGTGAGCGCGGTGGACGGCCCGATGCCGCAGACGCGTGAGCACATCCTGCTCGCCCGCCAGGTGAACGTGCCGTCGGTGGTCGTGTTCCTCAACAAGTGCGATCTCGTGGACGACCCGGAGCTGCTGGACCTGGTCGAGCTCGAGGTCCGCGAGTTGCTGAGCAAGTACGACTACCCGGGCGACGACACGCCGGTGATCCGTGGCTCGGCGATGAAGGCGATCGAGGGCGACAAGGCGTGGATCGCGAAGATCCAGGAGTTGTATGACGCGCTCGATACGTTCATTCCGGAGCCGGTGCGCGAAGTGGACAAGCCGTTCCTGATGCCGGTCGAGGACGTGTTCTCGATCACCGGCCGCGGCACGGTGGCCACGGGCCGCATCGACCGCGGGAAGATCAAGGTCGGTGAGGAAATCGAGATGGTCGGCTTCGGCACCGACAAGAAGAGCGTCGTGACCGGCGTCGAGATGTTCCGTAAGCTGCTCGACGACGGCCAGGCAGGCGACAACGTCGGCCTCCTGCTCCGCGGCGTGGACAAGAAGGAGATCGAGCGCGGGATGGTGCTGGCCAAGCCTGGCTCGATCACACCGCACACGAAGTTCGAGGCCGAGGTGTACGTCCTCACCAAGGAAGAGGGCGGCCGCCACACCCCGTTCTTCAAGGGCTACCGCCCGCAGTTCTACCTCCGCACGACGGACGTGACGGGCGCGATCGAGTTGCCGGCCGGCACCGAGATGGTGATGCCGGGAGACAACATCCAGATGACGATCGAGCTGATCACGCCGGTCGCCATGGAAGAGCAACTCCGGTTCGCCATCCGCGAAGGCGGACGGACGGTCGGAGCGGGCGTGGTCACCAAGATTCTGAAGTAGGACGGTAGGCGAGTAGGACGGTAGGGCAGCACGCTGCGGACAACGATTCCGTCCTACCGTCCAACCGTTCTACAGCACGCCGAATCGAGCAGTCGGTCAGGTGCAGCACGATTGGTTCGGCAATACTCACTCACGGGCAACGCATGACTGGCAGAATTCGCATCCGTCTCAAGGCCTTCGATCACGCGGTGATCGATCAGGCGGCAGCGGATATCGTACGGACGGCGGAGAAGACCGGCGCTCAGGTGTCGGGGCCGATCCCGCTGCCCACGAAGTCGCAACTATGGACGGTGCTGCGCTCGCCGCACGTCGACAAGAAGTCACGCGAGCAGTTCCAGCTGAAGACGCACAAGCGGGTCATCGACATCCTCGATTCCCGCGCCCAGACGGTGGACGCGCTGACCAAGCTCGATCTGCCGGCCGGCGTGGACGTGGAAATCAAAGTTCAATAACGCGGGAAGGGCCGCTGGTGGGCTGATCGCCGACCGCTGCCGTTTCACAGTCCTCCTGGCGATCCGGCCAGTGACTACGCAGAGGAATTCATGATCGGAATTATTGGGAAGAAGCTGGGGATGACCCAGATCTTCAACGAGCAGGGACAACAGATCCCGGTGACGGTGATCGAGGCCGAGCCGAATCCGGTCGTCGCCGTGACGGACGCGGCGAAGAAGGGATTCGCGGCGGTGCAGCTCGGGCTCGGGCTGCAGCGTCTGGCGCGCGCCTCGACCAAGGGCGAGGGCACGCCGCGGGGGCGTCGCGCGCATGCGGCGGCGATCGGCCATGCCAAGAAGGCGGGCCTCGACACCCCGCCGGCCGTGCTGCGCAGTTTCCGGTTGGACGACGCGCGGGGCAAGGATGTGCCGGTTCCCACGTACGCCGTGGGCGACGTGGTCAAGGTGGACATCTTCCAGTCGGGCGAGACGGTGAAGGTGACGGGGACGAGCAAGGGACGCGGGTTCCAGGGCGTGGTCAAGCGCCACGGCTTCCATGGCGGTCCGAACACGCACGGCAATACGAAGCACCGCCGGCCCGGCTCGATCGGACCCGGCACCGATCCGTCGCGCGTCATCAAGGGGAAGAAGATGCCCGGGCACTACGGCGCGGCGCGGCATACGCAAACGCATCTCCGCGTGGAGAAGATCGACGCGGATCGCAATCTGATCTACATCCGTGGCTCGGTGGCCGGTCCTCGGAACGGCATCGTGCTCGTGCGGAAGCAGGGGTGAGTCATGGCTGACGAGACGACATTACAGGCAGCCGCGTACACGGCGCAGGGGACGGCTCGCGACAAGGTCGCGCTCCCCGAGGCGCTGTTCGACGGCACCGTGAACATGCCGGTGATGCACCAGGCGGTGAAGGCGTATCTCGCCAACCAGCGCCAGGGCAACGCCGCGACGAAGATTCGCAAGTACGTGATCGGCGGCAACCAGAAGCCGTGGCGGCAGAAGGGCACCGGGCGTGCGCGCCAGGGCTCGACGCGCGCGCCGCAGTGGGTGGGCGGTGGAACGGTATTCGGTCCGATTCCGCGCAGCTACGCGCAGTACGTGCCGCGCCAGGTGCGTGCGCTGGCCCGCAAGAGCGCGTTCAATGCCCGGGCCCGCGAGGATGCGATCATCGTCATCGACCGGTTCGACTATGACGCGCCCAAGACGAGCCGCCTCAAGGCGCTCATCGACCGGCTGGACCTGGCCGACCACAAGGTGCTCATCCTCACCGACGGCGTGAAGCCGAACGTGTTCCTGAGCGGACGCAACCTGCCCACAGCGCACGTGATGCCGTACGCGGACGTGTCGACCTACCATCTCCTGTGGTCGGACGTGGTGCTCGTGGAAGCGGGCGCGCTGGGCCAGATGTTGGCCCCGGTGGCGGAGACGGCGGCGGAACCGCGGGCGAAGAAGGCCAAGCCGGCCTCCAAGGACGAGGCATTAGTGAAGGCCGAAGCCAAGCGTGCCCGGAAGCAGGCCCCGAAGGCCAAGGCGCCGGCGGCCAAGGCGCCGGCGGCCAAGGCGGTGCCGACCAAGAAGGCGGCACCCAAGGCGGCCAAGAAGCCGGCGGCAAAGAAGACGGCTACGAAGAAGCCGTCGGCCACCAAGAAGAAGGGGAAGTAAGCGATGCCGACCACGCATCAGACCATCGTTCGCCCCGTGATCACGGAGCAGACGTCGACGGCGTTCCAGGAGCGCGGCGAGTACACCTTCGAGGTACACCCGAAGGCGAGCAAGCCGCAGATCCGAACGGCCGTCGAACAGTTGTTCGGCGTGAAGGTGACCGGCGTGTGGACCTCGAACCAGCGCGGCAAGCTTCGCCGCGTGGGTGCGACGGCCGGACGCCGCCCGAACTGGAAAAAGGCGATCGTGACGCTCCGCGAGGGCGATACGATCGAGATCTTCGAGGGCTGACCCGATGGGAATTCGTCAGTTCAAGCCGGTGACGAAGGGCACCCGGTTCCGCTCGGTTTCCGATTTCTCGGACATCACGCGGACGACGCCGGAGAAGTCCCTGCTCGAGCCGCTCAAGAAGTCGGGCGGTCGCGACAATCACGGGCACATCTCGATGCGGCGCCGTGGCGGTGGCCACAAGCGCATGTATCGCATCATGGATTTCAAGCGCAACAAGACGGGCCAGCCCGCCACGGTGCGTGAGATCGAGTACGATCCGAACCGGTCGGCGCGCATCGCGCTGGTCGAATACGCGGACGGCGAGAAGCGCTACATGCTGCACGCGAAAGGGCTCGCGGTGGGCGACACGGTGGTCGCTGGGCCGGGGTCGGACATTCGGGTGGGCAATGCGATGCCGCTGGCCGAGGTGCCGTTGGGCACCGCGGTGCACAACATCGAGCTGAAGATCGGGAAGGGCGGTCAGATCTGTCGTTCGGCGGGGACGTCGGCGCAGGTGCTGGCCAAGGAAGGCGACTACGTGACGCTGCGGCTCCAGTCGAGCGAGACGCGCCTGGTGCACGCGCGGTGCATGGCGACGATCGGCGAAGTGGGCAATGCTGAGCACGAATTGGTGTCGTGGGGCAAGGCAGGGAAGACGCGCTGGAAGGGGCGTCGTCCCAAAGTGCGCGGTGAAGTGATGAACCCGGTGGACCATCCGCACGGTGGCCGCACGCGCGGCGGCCGGAACGTGGTGAGTCCGTGGGGCAAGCCGGAGGGCGTGAAGACGCGCGACAAGAAGAAGTCGTCGCAGCGGTTGATCGTCCGCGGCCGGAAGCGCGGCAAGGCGACGCAGTAACCCGGGGCCGAGACTAATGGGAAGAAGCGTAAAGAAGGGACCGTTCGTTCAGGAAGCGCTGGCCAAGAAGGTCGAGGCCCTGAACGCCAAGAGCGAGAAGCGCGTGATCAAGACCTGGTCGCGGGCGAGCACGGTGCTGCCGGAGTTCGTGGGGCACACGTTCGCCGTGCACAACGGGAACAAGTTCGTCCCCGTGTACGTGACCGAGAACATGGTGGGGCACCGGTTGGGCGAATTCTCGCCCACGCGGCTGTTCCGCGGCCACACGGGGGCGAAGGCGGCGGACAAGAAGGCGCCGGCCGGCGCGCCCAGTGGCCCCGGCGCCGCTCCGGCGGCGGCCGCCCCGGCGCCGGCACCGGCGGCCAAGGGAGGCAGGTAACATGGCCACCGAGGCGCGGGCGATTCAGCGTACGGCGCGACAGTCGCCCTACAAGATGCGGCTGGTGATCGACCAGGTGCGCGGCAAGAGTGTGAACGAGGCGCTGGCGTTGCTGGCGTTTTCCAAGAAGCACGCGGCGCACCAGATCGAGAAGGTGGTGCGCTCGGCTGTGGCGAACGCGGAGCAGGCGGCGCGCGCGACCGGCGCGTCGTTGGACGTGGACGCGCTGGTGATCACGCACGCCGTGATCAACGAGGGGCCGAAGCTCAAGCGGTTCACGCCGGCGGCGATGGGGCGGGCCACACCAATTCAGAAGCGCACCAGCCACGTGGAAATCGTGGTGGGCGAGAGGAAGGATCGCTAATGGGACAGAAGACACATCCGATCGGCTTCCGCCTCGGCATCTCGAAGCAGTGGCGGTCGCGGTATTACGCGGGCCGGGAGCTGCCGGCGTTGCTGCGCGAGGACGAGTTGCTGCGCAAGTATCTCAAGGCGCGCCTCGGACACGCGGCGATTGCCGACATCGTGATCGAGCGCAAGCCGGGCAAGGTCGTGGTGACGCTGCACACGGGCCGTCCTGGCGTCGTGATCGGCAAGAAGGGCGCGGAGGTCGACAAGTTGCGCGACGAACTGGCGCACCTGACCGGGAAGGAAGTCGGGATCAACGTGGAAGAGATCAAGCGGCCCGAGCTGGAAGCGCAGTTGGTGGCCGACAACATCGCCAGTCAGTTGGCGCAGCGCATCTCGTTCCGGCGCGCGATGAAGCGGGCCGTGCAGAGCGCGATGCGGATGGGCGCGCTCGGGATCAAGATCAAGTGCGGCGGGCGTCTGGGCGGCGCGGAGATCGCGCGCGTCGAGGGCTACCATGAAGGGCGCGTGCCGCTGCACACGCTGCGGGCGGACATCGACTACGCGACGTCGACGGCGAAGACCACCTTCGGGACCATCGGGGTCAAGGTGTGGATCTTCAAGGGCGAGATCGTGGAAGACCGTCGTGGCACCACCTACTCCTCCGGCATGTAAGGGAGGCGACGATCAATGCTGAGTCCGAAGCGCGTCAAATTTCGCAAGATGTTCAAGGGCCGCACCAAGGGGCTGGCCCAACGGGGCAGCACGGTGGCGTTCGGGACCTACGGGCTCCAGGCGCTCGAGCCGGGCTGGATCACCAACCGGCAGATCGAGGCCGCGCGCGTGGCGCTGACGCGTCACATCAAGCGCGGGGGCAAGGTCTGGATCCGGATCTTCCCGGACAAGCCGATCACGAAGAAGCCCGCCGAGACCCGTATGGGCAAGGGCAAGGGATCACCGGAGTCGTGGGTGGCGGTGGTGAAGCCCGGCCGGGTGATGTTCGAGTTGGAGGGCATTTCGCGGGAGATCGCGCTGAAGGCGATGGCGCTGGCCGCGGCGAAGATGCCGATCAAGACGAAGTTCGTGGCCCGCGAGGAGGCGCACACCGATGCTAGCTAACGAAATTCGCGAGCTGACGTCGGAGGACATCTCGGCGCAGATCGTGGCTCTGGAAGAGGAGCGTTTCCGTCTCAAGTTCCGGAGCGCGTCCGAATCGCTGGAGGAGCCCCTCCGGCTGCGCGTGATCCGGCGCGATCTCGCCCGGCTCAAGACCATTCTGCGCGAACGGCGGCAGCCGCACGCGGCCCGCTAGTGGGGAGCGATCAACGAAATGGCTGACATGACGAATCCCAATACCGCTTCCGCGCCGGCGCGCACGTCTCGCAAGACGCGCGTGGGCCTCGTGGTGAGCGACAAGATGCAGAAGACGGTCGTGGTCGCGCTCGAACGCCGCGTGGCACATCCGATGTACGGCAAGATGATGACGCGCACCCGGAACGTGAAGGCGCACGACGAGGAGAACTCGGCGAAGACCGGCGATACGGTGCGCATCATCGAGACCCGCCCGCTGTCCAAAGACAAGCGGTGGCGTGTGGTCGAGATTCTCGAACGCGCACGCTGAGAGGAACGGCCGATGATTCAACAGGAATCCATAGTCCGGGTGGCGGATAATTCGGGGGCCAAGAAGGCGCTCGTGATCCGCGTCCTGGGCGGCACGCGCCGGCGGTACGCCGGCCTGGGCGACGTCGTGATCGTCGCCGTCAAGGATGCGTTGCCGAACGGTACGGTGAAGAAGGCGGAGGTGGCGCGGGCCGTCGTGGTGCGCACGGTCAAGGAGACGCGGCGCAAGGACGGCAGCTACATCCGCTTCGACGAAAACGCGGTCGTGATCATCAACGACCAGGGCGAACCGCGGGCCACGCGCATCTTCGGTCCCGTGGCGCGCGAGCTGCGCGAGAAGCGGTACATGAAGATCGTCTCGCTCGCGCCGGAGGTCTTGTAACATGCGCCACAACGAATATCGGAAGACGGATCGCCCGCGGGCCCAGAACCGGCGCCGCCACGCGATCAACGCGGCGCGGATGCCCATCCACGTGGTCAAGGGCGACACGGTGCGGGTGGTGCGGGGCGACGACAAGGGCAAGGAGGGGAAGATCCTCCGCGTCTATCCCAAGACCGGGCGGGTGATGGTCGAGGGCGTGAACATCGTGAAGCGGCATCGGAGGGCACGCAACGCCGACGAGCAGAGCGGGATCGTGGAATTCCCGGCCCCGGTGCACTCGTCGAACGTGATGCTCATCGATCCAAAGACCGGCGCGGCGACGCGCACGCGCGTCCGCCTGGACGACGACGGCACCAAGGAGCGCATCGGCGTGAAGAGCGGGGATGCCATTCCGCATCCCAAGCGCTGAGCGAGGACGATAGACCATGGCAACCAAGGAAAAGAAGGCGAAGAGCGGCAAGGGCAAAGGTGAGGTGAAGGCGCGCGGGGCCCATGCGGGCGCCGGGCTGCCGGTGCCTCCGCCGCGGCTCCGCATCCAGTACCACGACGAGGTGCGGCCGAAGCTGATGGCGCAGTTCGGCTTCACGAATCCGCACCAGGTTCCGACGCTCACCAAGATCGTGCTCAACGTGGGGCTGGGTGAGGCGATCAAACAGCCCAAGGCGTTGGACGTGGTGGTCGAGGAGCTGGCGACCATCACCGGCCAGCAGCCGGTGCGCAAGCGGGCCAAGAAGTCGATCGCGAATTTCGGGCTCCGCGAGGGGCAGGAGATCGGGGCGGCGGTGACCCTGCGCGGGGCGCGGATGTGGGAGTTCCTGGATCGGTTCATCTCGGTGACGATCCCGCGCGTGCGCGATTTCCGCGGGCTGCCGACGCGGTCGTTCGACGGGCGCGGGAACTACTCGCTCGGCATCAAGGAGCAGATGATCTTCCCGGAGATCAACTACGACGCGGTGGAGCAGATCCACGGCATGGACATCACGTTCGTCACGACGGCCAAGCGCGATGACCAGGCGCTGGCGTTGCTCAAGGAACTGGGCATGCCCTTCAAGGGCGAAGACAAGAAGGGCGGGCGCCTCCTGTAGGCGCGGTCCAAACCTGGAGAGAATGCTATGGCTCGAAAGGCCATGATCGAGAAGAGCCACCGGAAGCCGAAGTTCGCCGTGCGGCAGCACAACCGCTGTGGGCGCTGCGGACGGTCGCGTGCCTACCTCCGGCGGTTCGGCCTGTGCCGGATTTGCTTCCGGGAACTCGCCCTGAACGGGATGATCCCGGGCGTGCGTAAGGCGAGCTGGTAGGACTACAGGACGGTAGGACCGTAGGACAGCAGGACGGATGACTGCGGAACGCCGCGTGGCGTCCAACCGTCGAACAGTCCTACAGTTGGTTGGAGTAGCAGCGTTCACATTTCATTTCCGCACGTCCGCGCGAGTGGATACGACGGAACGACAGGACGAACACCATGAGCATGACCGACCCGATTGCCGACATGTTGACGCGGATCCGCAATGCCTGCGGATCGAAGCATCGCCGCGTGGACATGCCGGTGAGCAAGATCAAGACCGAGATCGCACGGATCCTGAAGGAGGAGAATTTCATTCAGGATTTCCAGACGATCGAGACCGAGGATGGCCGGAAAGTGTTGCGTGTGCGGCTCAAGTACGCGGGCGGCACGCCCGTGATCCGCGACCTGCAACGCGTGTCGACGCCGGGACTTCGCCGCTACGTGGGCGTGGGGGAGATCCCGCGCGTGCGCAACGGACTGGGCGTCGCCATCCTCTCCACTTCGCAGGGGCTGATGTCCGACCGTCAGGCGCGCGCCAAGCGCACCGGCGGCGAGCTTCTGGCCTTCGTCTGGTAAGGGGGCCCCATGTCGCGTATCGGAAAACTGCCGATCAAAGTGCCCAAGGGCGTCACGGTGACCGTGGACGGCCATGCGGTGCAGGTGAAGGGCCCGAAGGGCGAACTCGCGCGCACGCTGCACCGCGACGTCGGCGTCGTCGTGGACGGTGACGTGGTGACCGTCACGCGCCCGTCGGACGAGGACCGCCACAAGGCGCTCCACGGTCTGTCGCGCACGTTGGTGTTCAACATGGTCGAGGGTGTGACCAAGGGATATCAGAAGCAGCTGGAAATCACGGGCGTGGGCTACAAGGCCGAGGTGCGGCCGTACGGGCTGCAGTTAGCGCTGGGCTTCTCGCATACGATCGAGTACAAGGCGCCCAAGGGCATCAAGCTCACCGCGCCCCAGCCCACGCAGATCGTGATCGAAGGAGCGGACAAGGAGATGGTGGGCCAGGTGGCGGCCGAGTTGCGCAACCTGCGCCCCCCCGAGCCATACAAGGGCAAGGGCATCAAGTACGCCGGCGAACAGATCCGGCGGAAGGCCGGCAAGGCGGGAGGCAAGTAATGGCGATCATTCCCAAGACCCGCGAGGAGAAGCGCGTTCGGCGGCATCTGCGCGTGCGGAAGGCGCTCGCCGGCACGCCCGAGCGGCCCCGTCTCGTGGTGTTCCGTTCGCTCAAGCACATCTACGCCCAGCTCGTGGACGACACGTCGGGGCGCACGCTGCTCGCGGTGTCGAGCCACGGGATCACCGAGGGCAAGAAGGCCGAGCGTTCGGTGCAGGTGGGCAAGGCGATCGCCGAAAAGGCGAAGGCCGCCGGAATCAGCCGCGTGGTGTTCGACCGTGCGGGATACAAGTACCACGGCCGCGTGAAGGCGGTGGCCGAAGGCGCCCGCGAGGGCGGTCTGGAGTTCTAACATGGAACAGAATGAGAATCCGCAGTCCGAAGTGAGCACGACGTCGGTACCGGCGTCGGCGCCAGCGCCCGCGCCGCGCCGCGGCGGCGGCGGCGGTGGCGGCCGTGGTCGCGGTGGTGGTGGTGGTGGTGGCGGCGGCCGTGGTCGTGGCGGTCCCGGCGGCGGGGGTGGCCGTGGGCCTGGGCGTGGTGGGCCCGGCGGCGGCCGCGAGGGAGGCGGTCGCGACGGGCGGTCGCCGCGCAGCGGCGACTCCCGCGGCGAGCGTGGAGATGGCAGTGATCTGATCGAGAACGTGATCGCGATCAACCGCGTGGCCAAGGTCGTCAAGGGCGGCCGCCGGTTCTCGTTCAACGCCCTCGTGGCGGTGGGCGACGGCCAGGGCAAGGTTGGCTTCGCATCGGGCAAGGCCAACGAAGTGTCGGAAGCCGTTCGCAAGGCGGTCGACGCGGCGCGGCGGCGGATGGTGCAGGTGCCTCTCACCGGGGCGACAATCCCGCACTCCATCACGGGCCACTTCGGCGCCGGCAAGGTGTTGATGAAGCCCGCGGCACCCGGCGCCGGCGTGATCGCCGGCGGGGCTGTGCGGGCGCTCCTCGAGTGCGCCGGCATCTCCGACATTCTCACCAAGAGCCTCGGCTCGACCAATCCGCACAACATGGTGCGCGCGGCGATGCAAGGGTTGCAGGCGCTGACGACCGTGGAGCAGATCGCGCGGGAGCGCGGCGTCGAGCCGGACAGCCTCGGCTACCGCTCGCGGGCCAAGGTGAAGGAGGCGGTCTGATGGCACGGACGTTCGTGTGGCACCCCGGCAAGGGGCCGAAGCAGACCGCGAAGAACGAACTGACGGGGGGGAAGGTGCGCGTCCGCCAGGTGCGGAGCGGAATCGGCCACTCCTGGCGCATGCGCCTGACGCTCGAGGCACTCGGGCTCAAGCACCACCAGGATTCGGTTGTCCACCAGGATTCTCCGTCGCTCCGCGGCCAACTCAAGAAGGTGCGTCATCTCGTCGAAGTGACGCCGGTAAAGGAGTGACCAGGTGACCAATTCTGGAAAGATCGGCCTGCACAATCTGTCTGGCGCGCCCGCCTCTCACCGAGACCGCAAGCGGCTGGGGCGCGGTCCGGGGTCTGGCAAGGGCAAGACGTCGGGCAAGGGCCACAAGGGCATCAAGGCGCGCGCTGGCCATCACGGTCCGGGGGGCGGCAAGCCGCAGTTCGAGGGCGGCCAGATGCCGCTCACGCGCCGGCTGCCGAAGCGCGGATTCACCAATCCGTTCCGCGTCGAATCGCAGGTCGTGCGCCTCGCCGACCTGGCGACGCTTCCCGGGGGCATCGAGATCACCACCGAGACGCTGGTCGCGGCCGGGCTGATCCGGGCCAACAGGGGACCGGGCAAGGTGTTGGCCAACGGCGAGGTCACGCAAGCGATCACGTTGCGCGGTGTGAAGGTGAGCGCCGGCGCACGCGAGAAGATTGTCGCGGCCGGAGGCCGCGTCGAGGAGTAACATGGCGCAAACCAATCCGGTCGAGGCCATCCAGGGGCTGTTCAAGACGCCCGAGCTGAAGGAGAAGATCCTCTTCACGCTGCTGTGTCTGCTGATCTACCGAATCGGCGCGCACGTCACGGTGCCTGGGGTGGATCCGGTGGGGCTGGTGAACTTCTTCAACCAGCAGTCGGGTGGGTTGCTCGGCCTGTACGACCTGTTCACCGGCGGCGGGTTGTCCAAGGCCACGGTGTTCGCGCTCGGCATCATGCCGTACATCTCGTCGAGCATCTTCTTCCAGATCGCCGCGGCCGTGGTGCCGCAGGTCGAGAAGATGCAGAAGGACGAGGAAGGCCGGAAAAAGGTGGAACAGTGGACCCGATATGGGACGGTGGCGCTGGCTGCGGTGCAGGGCTGGGGCTTCGCGTTGTTCGCGGAGGGCCTGACCGGCGTGGTGGCGGCGCCGGGCATGGCGTTCCGGCTGGAGTTCACGTTCTTCCTCACAGCGGGCGCGATCTTCGTGATGTGGCTCGGCGAGCAGATCACCGAGAACGGCATCGGCAACGGCGCCAGCCTGATGATCTTCTTCTCGATCGCCCAGCGCATCTGGCCGAGCATCGCGCAGGCGTACACCTACATCACGACCGGCGCGCTGGGCGCATTCTCGCTGCTCGTGGTGATCGTGCTCCTCGTGGTCGTGGTCGCGGCCACGGTTTACATCACGGTCGGAGCGCGCAAGGTGCTCATCCAGATCCCGCAGCGTACGATGGCGCGAGGCCGAATGCGCGAAGCGTCGCGCAGCTACATCCCGTTGCGCATCAACGCGGCCGGTGTGATGCCGATCGTGTTCGCGCAATCGGTGATCGTGGTGCCGGCGGCCATCGCCCAGTTCATGGGCAACCAACGGCTCAAGGACATGGCCGACATGTTCAATCCCGGAACGGGGTGGTACTACATCGCGTTCGCCGTGCTGAACATCTTCTTCACCTACTTCTACACGTCCATCATCTTCAACCCGGTGGACCTGGCGGAGAACCTGAAGAAGCAGGGCGGGTTCATTCCCGGCGTGAAGCCGGGGTCGAAGACCGCCGAGTACATCGACTCCGTGGTCTCACGCATCACGCTGCCGGGCGCCATCTTCCTCACGGCGATCGCGCTGTTCCCGATCTGGCTCACGCAACTGGTGAACGTGCCGTTCGTATTCGGTGGGACGTCGCTGTTGATCGTGGTCGGCGTGGCGCTCGACACGCTGCAACAGATGCAGCAGCATCTCCTGCTGCGGAAGTACGATGGCTTCATGAAGAAGGGGCGGGTCAAGTTCCGAGGTGGCGCGTCGAACCTGGGTGGCGGGTTCTAACGCCCGCCCGGACGCTCACGCCAATGTGGTGGACCGGAACCTCGGTGCGAGCGACCTCGCGCCGAGGTTTCTCGTTCCATTCCCAAGGCGGGCATTCCGTGGCATTCTTCCTATCATGATCATCGTCCTGTTTGGCAAACCCGGCGCCGGCAAGGGCACGCAGGCCCCACGGCTGGCGGAATTGCTCGGCATCTCCACGCTGGCCACGGGGGATGTTCTGCGCGCGGCGAGCCAAGCGGGTACGGCGCTCGGCCGGGAGGCCAAAGGCTACATGGACAAGGGCGCGCTCGTGCCCGACGCGGTCATCCTGGGCATCGTGCGCGAGGCCCTGGCCTCACCGGCGTACGCCAACGGTGTGATCCTCGACGGCGTGGTGCGCACGGTGCCGCAGGCCGAGGGGCTGCGCGACGCGCTGGCCACCCTCGGGCGCACGGTGGACGCGGTGCTCAACTTCGACGTGTCCAACGACGAGATCGTGCGGCGATTGAGCGCCCGCCTGGTGTGCAGCGCGTGCCAGACGCCGTACATGTCCGGTTCGGTGGGTGACGCGTGCGCCAAGTGTGGGGGCAAGCTCGTGCGCCGTAAGGACGACGAGCCGGCGGCCATCCGGCACCGCCTCGAGGTGTTCGAAGCCCAGACGGCGCCGGTGTTCGAGTGGTACCGCGCGGCGGGGACCCGGGTGGCCACCGTGGACGCCACCGGCCCGGTAGCCGATGTGACGGTGCGGGCGCTGAAAGCCCTCGGTCGATGATCAAGCTCAAGTCGGCGCGCGAACTCGACGTCATGGCGGCGGGCGGTAAGATCCTCGCTGGCACGTTGGATCTGCTGCGCAAGGCGGTGGAGCCGGGCATCACGACGCAGGATCTGGATCGGATCGCGGAGACGTTCATCCGCGACCACGAGGGCGCGACGCCGGCATTCAAGGGGCTGTACGGTTTTCCCGGCAGCATCTGCTCGTCGATCAACGAGGAGATCGTGCACGGCATTCCGTCCAAGAAACGTGTGTTGCACGAGGGCGACCTCGTGTCACTCGACGTCGGGGTGGGTTACAAGGGTTTGTTCACCGACGCGGCGATCACGGTGCCGGTGGGCGACATCGATGCCGAGTCGAAGCGACTGCTCGAGGTGACCAAGAAGTCGCTCGACGCGGGGATCGCGGCGGCCAAGGTGGGCAACCAGGTGGGTGACATCGGGGCTGCCGTGCAGGCGGTGGTCGAGGCGGCCGGGTTCTCGGTCGTGCGCGAGTTAGTGGGGCACGGTGTGGGGGTGGCCATGCACGAGGAGCCGCAGGTGCCCAATTACGGCAAGCCCCACCGGGGAACCAAGCTCAACGCGGGGCTCACGATCGCCATCGAGCCGATGGTCAACGTTGGCGGGCACGCGGTGAAGACGCTCCCCGACCGGTGGACGATCGTGACCGCCGACGCTTCGCGGTCGGCGCATTTCGAGCACACCGTGGCGATCACGGAGAACGGCCCCTGGGTGCTGACGCGGCGGTAGCACGGGGGCCAGCGGTTCCGCCTCACGCCCCGTAGCTTCTGAGGAGTTCCCTTCCCGGGTCCGGCGGCGCGTACGCGGCGTGCCGGGCCACCGATTTCCACCGGAGATTCGCCATGCGGTCGAACCACTTCCGCACTTCTCTGGTCCTCGTGTTGCCCCTGGTGTTGGTGGCCGGCGCGGCACGGGCCCAGCGTCACGTCACGTCGCCCAAGGAGCAGTTCGGCCACAATATCGGCGACGACTACTGGCTTCCCAACTACGATCAGTACGAAGCGTACGTCCAGACGCTGGCCAGAGAGTCCGACCGCGCCAAGCTCGTGGACATCGGCAAATCGGCGGAGGGGCGTACGCAGTACACGCTCATCGTGTCGGCGCCCGAGAACATGAAGAACCTCGAGCACTACCGGCAGATCGAGGAACGACTGGCGCGCGCCCAGAACCTCACGGACGAGGAGGCCCACCAGTTGGCCAACGAAGGGAAGGCCGTGGTGTGGATTGACGGCGGGCTGCACGCCACCGAGGTCCTCGGCCCGTCGCAACTGATCCAGACCGCATACGACCTCCTCTCGCGCAACGATCCGGAGACGATGCGCCTCCTGCGCGATGACATCGTGCTGCTCACGCTGGTGAATCCCGACGGCATGCAACTCGTCGCCAACTGGTACATGCAGGAGCCCGACACGCTCAAGCGGAGCGAGAACATCCCGCGGCTCTACGAGAAGTACGCCGGGCACGACGACAACCGCGACTTCTACATGGCCAACCTGCCGGAAACGCAGAACGACGAGAAGGTGATGTTCTGGGAGTGGTACCCGATCATCGTCTACAACCACCATCAGACGGGACCGGCGGGCACGGTGATGTTCTCGCCCCCGTTCCGCGATCCGTTCAACTACAACTTCGATCCGCTGATCGTGACCGATCTGGACATGGTGGGTGCTGCGATCCATACGCGCCTGACCGTGGAGCACAAGCCGGGATTCACCATGCGGTCGGGTTCGAGCTATTCCACCTGGTGGAACGGCGGGCTCCGCACCGAAGTGTACTTCCACAACATGATCGGGCTGCTCACCGAGACGATCGGCAACCCGACGCCGGAGCGGATCCCCTTCGTGCCGGCCATGCAGCTTCCGCGAGGCGACCTCCCGTATCCGGTGGATCCGCAGGCGTGGCATTTCCGTCAGTCGGTGGACTATTCAGTGAGCGCGAACTATGCCGTGCTGGACATCGCATCGCGGCGGCGCGACGAGTTCCTGTACGGGCTCTACGAGATGGGTCGGAACTCCATTGAACGCGGAAGCCGGGACAGCTGGACGGTGACGCCGCCCATGATCGCGGCCGTGGACTCGGCGCTGGCCCGCGACCGTGCCGGCCGCGGTGGAGCTGGCGTGGCCGGTGGGGGTCGCGGCGGGCGCGGCGGCACCGCGGCCCCGGACGCGATGTTCCAGGAGTACCTGCGGAACCCGGCCGAACGGGACCCGCGCGGCTACATCATGACGGCCGGGCAGCCGGATTTCCCGACGGTCACCAAATTCATCAACACGCTGCGCTACAACGGCGTGGACGTGCTGCGTGCCACGGCAGCCTTCACCGTGAACGGCAAGTCGTACCCCGAGGGCTCATACGTTATCAAGACGGCACAGGCGTTCCGCCCGCAGATCCTCGACATGTTCGAACCGCAGCACTACCCCAACGATTTTGCGTACCCGGGTGGGCCTCCGGTCCCGCCGTATGACAATGCCGGGTGGACACTGGCCTATCAGATGGGGGTGCACTTCGACCGCATCCTCGAGGCATTCGACGGTCCATTCGAGAAGATCGGGGGGCTGGCCAGGCCACTGGCGGGCACGGTGGCCAACGCCGCCGGTGCGGCGGGCTTCGTATTCAGCCACGCCGAGAACGACGCGTTCACCGTGATCAATCGGCTGCTCAGGGCGCACGCCGACGTGTACTGGCTGCGGCAACCGCTGGCGGCGAACGGCACGACGTATCCGATCGGGACGTTCTACGTGACGTCGTCGAGTACGGCGGCTCCCATCGTGCGGACGGCGGCCGCGACCCTCGGCGTGAGCTTCACCGGCGTATCCGCCGCCCCCACCGCGGGCGCCATCAAGCTGCACCCGCAGCGCATCGCGTTGCTGGACCAGTACGGTGGATCGATGCCGTCCGGATGGACACGGTTCGAGCTGGAGCAATTTGAGTTCCCATATACCGTGGTCTATCCGCAGGACCTGGACGCGGGCAACCTCAACGCCAGGTACGACGTCATCATCCTCGTGGATACCCGAATCCAGGGGTCGGTAGGGAGTGGCGGGGGACGGGGGTTCGGAGGCGGCCGTGGCACGGCCGAGGTGCCGGCCGCGTACCAGCACATGCTGGGCAACGTGACGGCCGCCCAGACCGTCCCGCAGCTAAAGACGTTCATGGACCACGGCGGCACGGTGCTGACCGTCGGGGCCGCGACGTCCATGGCGTACGACCTGGACCTGCCCCTCGAGGACCAGTTGACGGAGCGCACGCCCGCCGGCCAGGTGCGGCCGCTCACCGGTCAGCAGTTCTACATCCCGGGGTCGATACTCGAGACGGCCGTGGACACGACGAACATGCTGGCGGCGGGCATGCCGGCGCAGCTCGACGTGTTCTTCGACCACTCGCCGGTGTTCCGGCTCGAGCCAGACGCCGCAATGCGCGGTGTGACGCCGGTAGCATGGTTCGACTCCGCGACGCCGCTGCGTAGCGGGTGGGCGTGGGGGCAGGGCTATCTGGAGGGCGGCGTTGCCGTGGCGGCTGCCAGGATCGGCCAGGGGCATCTGTTCCTGTTCGCTCCGGAAATCCTGTTCCGCGGGCAGCCGCATTCGAATTTCAAGTTTCTGTTCAACGGCATTTACGGCGGAGAGCGGTAGGCCGGGACGGGGACTCACGAATGATCCCAGACCCGGCCGGTGTGCTTCAGCCGCCGATCGCTCGTTCCACCATGCCTGTTGCCTGAGCGGCGAAGGCAGCCGCCTGGTGGGCGAGCGCGGCGGCATCGGCCGCCCGAGCCGCGCCGAGCGCCGGATCGTCGAGCGCGGCGACGTTGACACGGACGTTGTAGCCCGCGCCACGGCACGCCGCTTCGGCGAGCAGCGCCGCGACGGCGGCGTCGGATACCGCGTTCGTGTTCCCCTTCGCGGCCACGGTGACCGCGAGTTCGCACACCCGGACGCAGGCGCGGGCCGTCTCCAGCGGTACGTCCGCCGCGCCGAGGAGCGCCGCGGTTATCGCTTCGCTTCGGCGCAGAGCCTGTGGCGCGGTTTCGCGCGGCAGTTTGTAAGCGGCGCTGACGGCGGCGTACGACTGGGCGTCGCGGTCGACGAGGGCCGACAGGTCGCTGACCAGTGCGGCGGCTTCAAGCGCTACGGCCCGCATCTCGGCATCGACGGCCGCGTACTTCTTGCGCCCCGCGGTGAGCCCGGCCACCATCTGGGCAAGCGCCGCGCCGAGGGCGCCGGCATGCGCCGCCACGCTTCCACCTCCGGGCACTGGCGCCGACGAGGCCACGGCAGCCACGAAACCACCGAGCGACACGCCGCCCTCCACGGCGTCGCGCACCCGGCGTTCGAGCACCACGTCGGGAGAGAAGTCCCGCAGTTGGAGATGCCGCGCCGCCGCGTCGAACAGGGCTCGCTCGGGCACCAGCCCTACAATTTCGCTCCACGTGGGCGATACGCCCCGCGCTTCGGCCTCCATCTTCACCATGTCGAACGCCTGGTGCAGCGGTGTCTTCTCGGTATCAACGAGGTTCATCGACACTTGTGCTTGGCCATCCACTGCCAGGCCGAGGCCCTTCACGAAGCGGAGCCCACCCGAGGAGCCACGCACCGCCCTGGCCACGGCTTTGGCCACGCCGAGGTTGGATTCCGGTCCCAGATACACGTTGTAGGCCACGAGGAAGGGGCGGGCTCCCACCGCAGTGGCGCCGGCGGTGGGATGCACGCGAGCCGGTCCGAAGTCTGGCGTGCGCGCGGGCGTCGTGCCGATCTCGTCGCGCAGCGCCTCGAACTCGCCGCGCCGGATGTCGGCCAGGTTCTCGTGGTCCGGACGCGTGGCGGCCCGCTCGTAGAGGAAGATGGGGATCTCCAACTCGCGGCCAGCGCGCTCGCCGAGGCGGCGGGCAAGGGCGACGCAGTCTTCCATGGTGGTGCCTTCGAGCGGAATGAACGGCACCACGTCGGTCGCGCCCATGCGTGGGTGCTCACCGGTGTGCGTGGTGAGATCGATTCGGTCGCGGGCTGCGCGCATTCCGGCCAGCGCGGCGTCCACTGCCTGCTGGACCGGCGCGACGAAGGTGATCACACTGCGATTGTGGGATTCGTCCGACGATACATCGAGAATCGAGACGCCGTCGACGCCGGCGATCGCATCGCGGATCGCGGCGATGACCTCGGGGCGGCGGCCATCGGAGAAATTGGGAACACATTCGACAAGACGCATGGCGGAGTAGGGGAGAGAGCAGGTTTTGCTGCACCAGGACGCTGACGACAGAACACGCTGAAACCGCGACTGCAATAACAACTGCAATTACGGCAACCACCACCGGTCTTGGCAACGGCGGCCGGATGTCCGTTGGCGTTCGGGTCCGTCCTTTCCGCCCTGCGGCGAAGATCCGTCGAAGCCGCGTCAGGCGCGGCGGAGTTGTCCGAGGAGCCAGGCGTGCATCGCCGGATTGCCGGCCACGAGGGGGCCGTGGGCCACGGCTGCCGGACGCCCGTCCAGATCGGTGGCCACTCCCCCAGCTTCGCGGATGATCAGGAGGCCGGCGGCCACGTCCCAGGGAGCGAGGCTCAGCTCCCAGAAACCATCGAATCGCCCGCAGGCGACGTCGGTCAGGTCGAGGGCGGCGGCGCCGGCACGGCGCACGCCGGCCGTGGTGCGCATGATCTCGGGAAACGACGCCATATACGGTTCGATCAGGTGCCTGTGCTTGAACGGGAAGCCCGTGCCGATGAGGCTGCGCAGGGGGTCGGTCTGCGTGGACACCGCGATGGGCTCGCCGGCCCGGCGGGCTCCGCCCCCCGCTGTGGCGGTGAACAGTTCGCCGGTGGCGGCGTTGAGCACCGCGCCGGCCAGGATCTCCCCATCGCGCAGGGCGGCGATGGACACCGCGTACCACGGGTAGCCGTGCAGGAAGTTGGTGGTGCCGTCGAGCGGGTCGGCCACGAACACGAGCCCCGACAGGTCGCCGGCCTCGTCGGGTGACAGTTCCTCACCTACCATGCGGGCGTCGGGGTGGCGCTCACGGACCATGGCGGCGATGGCGTGTTCCGACGCGCGATCGACGTCACTCACGAAGTCGGCCGGCGATTTCACGTCCCAGGTGAGCTGGCCCAGATTGGCGGCACCGGCGCGCAGTACCTCACCGCCACGAACCGCGGCGGCCACGCAGGTCGTGAGTAGCGCGCGGTGATCCGCGCGCGGCGTGGATGCACCGGCTGATTTTGCTTGCGACGGGTCTGGTGCGCTCATAGCTTCACGCAATGTCACGAATTTTCAGTGGAATACAGCCCTCCGGCGAGCTGCATCTCGGCAACTATCTGGGGGCGGTGAAGAACTGGGTCCAACTCCAGGGCGAGCATCCCACGATCATCTGCATCGTGGACTACCACGCCATCATCACGGTGCCGTACGACCCCGACGTGCTGCGCGCGCGCCGTCGCGAGATGGCCGTCTCGCTGCTCGCCGCGGGAATCGATCCCGAGGTGGCCACGCTGTTCGTGCAGTCGGCCGTGCGGGAGCATACGGAGTTGCAGTGGATCTTCAACACCGTCACGCCGCTGGGCGAGCTGGAGCGTCAGACCCAGTTCAAAGATAAGGCCAGCCGTCAGGAAAGCGTGAATGCGGGGCTGCTCATGTATCCCGTGCTGCAGGCGGCCGACATCCTGCTCTACCGCGCCGACCTCGTGCCGGTGGGGGAGGACCAGCTCCAGCACCTGGAGCTGTCGCGCGTGATCGCGCGGCGCTGGAACGCCGCGTTCGGCCGCGGCGAGGACTACTTTCCCGAGCCGCAGCCCCTGCTCGCGCCCACGCGTCGCATCATGGGGCTGGACGGGCAGGCGAAGATGTCCAAGTCCATGGGCAACACCATCGGGCTTCTCGAAAGCCGCGACGAGATCTGGGCCAAGCTCCGTCCGGCGGTCACCGATCCGGCGCGCGTGCGCCGCACCGACCCGGGCCACCCAGAAGTCTGCAACATCTACGTGCTGCACAAGGCGTTCAGCTCCCCCGACACGGTGGCCCACGTGTACGAACAGTGCACGACGGCCGGGTGGGGGTGCATCGATTGCAAGAAAGTGCTGCTCGAGTCGATGGACCGGGAGTTGGTGCCCATTCGACGCCGGGCCGAGGAACTGCGGCAGCATCCGGAGCGGTTGGACGAGGTGCTGGCGGCTGGGGCGAGCACGTGCCGCGCCATCGCCCAGCAAACGATGGCCGAGGTGCGGGACCGTATGGGACTTGACTAGTGGCTGAGTTCCTCGCGGTCTTCCACGTTCAGTTGCTGGCCAAACTGGTCGTCGCCGTTCTTCTCGGTGGGGCGATCGGACTGGAACGTGAGGTCGCCGGCAAGCCGGCTGGATTACGCACGAACATCTTGATCTGCGTGGGCGCAGCGTTGTTCATGCACCTGTCCATCGTCGTGGGCGACATCGGGTTCTCGCCCGACGGCCATCCGTACGGCGACGTGACGCGCATCGCGGCGCAGATCGTGACCGGCGTCGGGTTCCTGGGCGCGGGGACGATCATGCAGGCGCGGGGAACGATCGTCGGGCTGACCTCGGCGGCGACGATCTGGGTGGTGGCGGCCATCGGGGCGACCGTGGGGGCTGGATTCCTGGTGGAAGCGTTGGGCGCCGGGGCGCTGGTGATGTTGGTGCTCAGCGGCCTGGGGTCGCTGGAGCACCGGTTGCGGCGGGCACGGCGCACGGTGAGCGCGACGATCCGCGCGCACCCTGGTACGTCGTTCGAAGAGATGTCCGAGGCCCTGTACCGGACCGGGATCAAGGTCGTCGAGCATTCGATCTTCGATCATGCGGGCGACCGGACGTTCGAGGTGCGGCTCGCCGGGCCGGCGCGCCAGTACACCGAGGCGCACGAGACCTTGATGAAACGGGATGACGTCTACGATTTCCACGTCGGATAGCGCCGGCCGGCTCGTCGTCATCGACCTCACGTCGACGTCGCGGAACTGGGCGCTCAGGGAAGGTGGCGAGGCGCACCTTCGTGCCGCGGCTCCGCCGGGGTGGCGGACGTATTTCGTGAGCGCGGCGACGATATCTGACGGCGATGGGTCGCCCACGCCCAGCGCCGAGGCACTGGCCGCGATCACCGAGGCGGAGGTGTACTTCGGGTTCGGCATCTCGCGCCCGCTGTTCGCGGCGGGCCGCCGGCTGCGCTGGGTGCACTCGGCCACGGCCGGCATGGGGAGCCTGCTCTTTCCCGAAATGGTGGCGAGCGACGTGTTGCTCACCAATTCGGCGGGCGTGCACGGCCCGCCGATCGCCGAATCGGTATTGGCCGGTGTGCTCCACTTCCTGAGGGGACTGGACGTGGCGGTGGACCAGCAGCGAGCCGGGACGTGGCGCAAGGCGTTCTTCGTGTCGGGCGAATCCCCGCTGCGCGAGGTGGCGGACTGTCGCGTGCTGGTGATCGGCGCTGGCGGCATCGGGTCGGAAGTCGCGACGCGGTTCAACGCACTGGGGGCGACGTGCGTCGGCGTGCGGAGGCGGCCAGCGCGGGGCGTGCCGCCGGGTTTTTCGCGCGTAGCGGGGCCCGATGCGATCGACGCCGAACTGCCGCAGGCGGACGTGGTCGTGGTGGCGGCGCCGTTCACGGGGGAGACGAGTGGACTACTCGATGCGCGGCGGCTGGACCTGTTGCCCGCGAACGCGATCGTGGTGAACGTGGCGCGTGGGGCGCTGGTGGATGAGGCTGCGTTGGCCACGCGGCTGGCCGAGGGACGACTGCGGGGCGCGGTGCTGGACGTGTTCGGCGAGGAGCCCCTGGCGCCGTCGAGCCCGCTGTGGCAGCTTCGATCGGCGCTGCTCACCCCCCACGTTTCGGCCGTGTCCCCGCTGCGCTTCTGGCCTCGGCAACTGGCGCTGTTCGTGGACAACTGGAACCGCTATGTGCGGGGAGAGCCGTTGCGTAACCTCGTGGACAAACACGCCGGGTATTGAGCTTGGAAAAAATCATCAAGGCGGCCGTGGACCGTGGGGCGTCGGACCTCCACATCAAGGCGGGCGACGTGTTCCGCGCCCGCATCCACGGCAGACTCGTCGCGCTCACCAAGCAGGCCCTGACGGCGGATCAGACGCGGGCCATCGCGCTGCACTTGATCGGGAACGAGGAGGACAAGGCGCGTATCGACCAGCTCACCGACTACGATTGCTCGTGGGAGGTGCCGGAGATGGGGCGCTTTCGCGTGAACATCATGAAGCAGCGGGGCACGTTCATGATCGTCATGCGGGCCATCCCATTCGAGGTGCCGACGTTCGACACGCTCAGGCTGCCGCCCGTGCTGGCCAGGGTGGCGCAGGCCGAGCGCGGCATGGTGCTGGTGACGGGGGTGACGGGCTCGGGCAAGTCGAGCACGATGGCGGCGCTGATCAACTACGTCAATCGGCACGAGAACCGCCACATCCTGACGCTCGAGAATCCGATCGAATTCCTGCACAAGGACATCAACTCGTCGGTCACGCAGCGGGAGATCGGTGCGGACACGACGGACTTCAAGATGGGTCTGCGGGCCGCGCTGCGTCAGGATCCCGACGTGATCATGATCGGCGAGCTGCGCGACGCGGAGACGATCGACACGGCGATGAAAGCCGCCGAGACGGGGCACCTGCTCATCTCCACGCTGCACACGCCCGACGCGCAGAGCACGATCCTGCGCATCATGGCGATGTTCCCGCCCGAGGAGCAGGAGACGGTGCGCCTCCGTCTGGCCGAGTCGCTGTACGCGGTGGTGTCGCAGCGGCTGCTCAAGCGCCGCGACGGCAATGGCCGCGTGGTGGCCGCCGAGGTGTTGATCGTCACACCGGCCGTGCGCGACATGATCGCCGACGGCAAGCGGATCAACGAGATCCGCGACTATATCGAAGCGGGGCACGAGCAGTACGGCATGCAAACCTTCGATCAGCACCTGGCCGACCTGGTGCGGGCACAGGACGTGACGTTCGAGACGGCGATGGCAGCATCTACAAACCCGTCGGACTTCGAACTCAAGTTGCGGATGTTCGGACGGCTGTCCCCGTCGGCGCAGACGGGGCCAGGAGAAGAGCCTCGCAGGAAAGGCGAACATCCGACGGAGGGCCCGACGCTCGAAGGCATCCGGCCGGGCGGGCTCGACTTCATGGGGGCCTAGGCGATGCATCTGTCGGGAATCCTCGGTCCCGTCGTGACCACGTTCGACGCGGCGACCGGCGAGTTGGATCGGGTGGCCTTCGCGGCCAATATCCGGGCGCACCTCGCGGCGGGGCTCCAGGGGGTCGTCGTCGCGGGGTCCACCGGCGAAGCGGTGCTACTCGACGAAGCCGAGCGCCGCCAGTTGATCGAGACGGCGCGGGAAGCGACGCCAAGGGACCGGCTGCTGGTGGCCGGCGCGGGGGCCGAGTCGACGCGCACCACGGTGCGCCGCTGCCGGGACGCCGCTGCGGCCGGTGCCGACGCGGTGCTCGTCGTGTCGCCGCACTACTACACGGCGGCGATGACCGCCGACGCCCTGCTCGGGCACTTCCGGCGCGTGGCCGACGAGAGTCCCGTTCCCGTCGTACTATATAATATTCCTAAATATGTGGGCTTCACCATCGCGCCGTCGATCGTCAGCGCGCTGGCCATGCACCGGAACATCGTGGGCATCAAGGACAGTTCGGGCGACCGCGATCTGATCAGCCTGTACGTGAACGCGCAGGGGCGGGATTTCTCAGTGCTCACGGGCAACGGATCGGCGTTCCAGGCGTCGCTCGCGGCCGGGGCGCGCGGGGCGATCCTGGCCGTCGCCCTGTTCGCCCCCGAGCTGTCGCGCCTGGTGTACCATGCCGCGCTGGCGCACGACGATGCCGCGGCGACCGACGCGCAGGCGCGATTGGCGCCGCTGGCGGGCACGATCGTCGGCACGTACGGCGTGGCCGGAGTGAAAGCGGCGCTCGACGGGGTGGGACTCCGGGGCGGTCCGGTGCGGCCGCCGCTCCAGCCGCTCGGGAAGGCCGAACTCGCCCGCGTACGCACGCTGCTCACCCACGGGGCGCTGGCCGCCAGCGCGTGAGCGCCTCCGCGGACGCCGACCTGGCGTTCCTGCGCGCGCTGGCGGCGCGCCCGCGGTTCACGGGCACCCAACCGCTCGCCCGCGCCCGCGAGGTCTGTGCGGTGCGGCTTCGGGGAATGGGGTTCTCGGTCGTGGAGCGCCCGTTTCGCTATTCGACCCTGCCGGCCCGGTTCGGGATGCCGTTGGTGGGACTGATGTCGATCGTGCTGGTGGCCGGCGTCGAGCTGGCCGCCGACCGGCTCGACGCGCGGGCCGCGGCCGGGCTGGCGCTCCTGGGGCTCGGCGTGCTGTTGGCGTTGGTCCGGTGGTTGACCGGTGGTGGGGCCCTGTCACTCGACGCGGCCCGTGCCCATGGCGCCAATCTCGAAGGGACGCGGGGCGGCGAGCCCCGCGTGTGGCTCGTGGCGCATCTCGACTCGAAGTCGCAGCGCTATCCGTTGGCCGTGCGCGCCGTCGGCGCATCACTCACCATGCTCGCCTGGGGCGCGCTGCTCATCGCGTGCGCGGCGGGCGCGGGCGGCGCTTCGTCGCCGTACCGGTGGTGGATCTGGGCGGCGAGCGCGGTCGGCGGCGGGCTGCTCGCGCTGGCCTCGGCGGGCAACGAGTCGCCGGGCGCGGTGGACAACGCTTCGGGTGTCGCGGCGATGCTCGCGGCCGCGGGGCGGTTGGGGCCGGCGGTGCCGGTGGGCGTGCTCATCACGGACGCCGAGGAAGTGGGGCTCGCCGGCGCGCACGCGTGGGCGCACGGGCGCGTGCCGGGCATCGCGGTCAACTGCGACACGATCGACGACCGCGGTGAGTTCGTGCTGCTCATCTCGGGCAGGCGCCCCGGCGCCGTGTGCGATGCGGCGGGCCGCGCGGCGCGCGGCACGGGCGTGCCGATTCGCGTGCGGCGGCTGCCGCGGGGCGTGCTCACGGACGGGGTGGCGCTCGCCCGCGCCGGTTGGGCGTGTGCCACGCTGAGCCGGGCCACCGTGGGGACGCTGCTGCGAATCCACACGCCGCAGGATTCCGTAGAGATGCTGGCGGGGACCGGCATCGGGCCGGCGGCCGCGCTGCTCGACGCCATGGTGCGGGAGTTGCTCTGATGTCGCTGGTCGTTCTGATCGTCGTGCTTGCCGGGTCGCTCGTGTTGGTTCCGCTGGGGTTGCCCGGCACGTGGCTCATGGTCGGGGCGGCGCTGGTGTACCACGTGGCCGTCCGCGGCGGTGGGATCGGTGTGTCCACCATCGTGGTGGTGGGCGTGTTGGCACTCGTGGGCGAACTGGTCGAGTTCTCGCTCGCGGCGCGCTTCACGCGAAAGTATGGCGGCTCACGACGAGCCGCCTGGAGCGCCATCCTGGGCGGCCTCGTGGGCGCGTTGGTGGGGGTGCCGGTGCCGGTGGTCGGCCCCGTGATCGGGGCGTTCCTCGGTGCCTTCCTCGGCGCGCTGGCGGCCGAGATGACGGTGCACGGCGACCATCGGGCGGCGACGCGCGTGGCCACGGGCGCACTGCTGGGGCGCGTGGCCGCATCGGCGATCAAGGTGGCGCTGGGCGCGGTGATGGCGGTATGGATCGTGATCGCCGCGCTCACGTGACCGACGCGTTGACACCACCCTGCGGCACGGTAGATTGACTCAACGCCCTGGGCAACCCGGGGCGTTTTTTCTTGCGGATAGGTTCTACCTCCAGGAGCCGCATGTTCGCTGACGACCGGCGCACCATCGTCGTGGTGGGCGCGCAGTGGGGAGACGAGGGGAAGGGGAAGCTCGTGGACGTGCTCGCCGAGCGTGCGCAGTGGGTGGTGCGGTATCAGGGCGGCGCCAATGCCGGCCACACCGTGGACCTGGGCGACTCGCACTTCGTGCTTCACCAGATCCCGAGCGGCATCCTGCATCCCGGGGTTCGCTGCGCCATCGGCAACGGCGTGGTGCTCGATCCCGATACGCTATTCACCGAGATCGACGGTCTCGTGCGCGATGGCGTGGACGTGGAGGGCCGGCTGTACGTGAGCGACCGTGCGCATCTGGTGCTGCCCTACCACAAGCTGGTGGACTCCGAGAGCCATGCGAGCCAGGCGATCGGCACCACCGGTCGCGGGATCGGGCCCGCCTACGAGGACAAGATCGCGCGGCGGGGCGTGCGCGTGGTGGATCTACGGCACCGCGACCGGCTCCAAGGACTGGTGGAGCAGGCGGTGGGCCACGCCAATGCGCAGCTGCAGCGGTTCGGCAGCAGCCAGCGCGTAACGTGCGACGACACGATGGTCCTGCTCGACCGCCTGGCCGAACGGCTGCTGCCGCTGGCCGAGGACGTGGGGTTGATGATCCACCGCGCGGGCAAGACCGGGGCTGCGGTGCTGCTCGAGGGCGCGCAGGGCTCGCTGCTCGATGTGGATCACGGCACGTACCCGTTCGTGACGTCGAGCAATACCACGGCGGGCGCCGCCGCGGTGGGTGCCGGCATCGCGCCGATGATGATCGACGCCGTGCTCGGCGTGGTGAAGGCGTACACGACGCGGGTGGGAAACGGGCCGCTCCCGACGGAGTTGGACGCCGCGCAGAGCGACCGCATGCGGCAACTCGGGAACGAATTCGGCGCTACCACCGGCCGGCCGCGCCGCTGCGGGTGGTTCGACGCCCTGGTGGTGAAGTACGCGTCCCGCATCAATGGGCTCACCGACCTCGCGGTCACCAAGCTCGACGTGCTCGACACGTTCGACAAGCTCGCCATCTGCACGGGGTACGAGTTCGAGGGCGAGATGCACACGGAGTTTCCATCGGATCTTGCCGAGCTGGCGGGGGTGACGCCGCGCTACGAGTGGCTGGACGGCTGGCAGTCGGCCACGTCCGCGGCCCGCCGACTCGAAGACCTGCCCGCGGCGGCGCGCGGTTATCTCGACCGGCTGGAGGAGACGGTGGGCACGCCGGTGACGTTCGTGAGCGTCGGCACGCGGCGCGATCAAATCATCGGGCTGCAATGACGGCCCGGCGGAGCGCCCGTGGCCGCTGACCGCGTGGACTGCGATCTGCTGATCGTGGGCGCGGGCCCGTGCGGGCTTGCCGCCGCGATTTCCGCGCAGCGCGCGGGGCTGCGCGCGCTCGTGGTGGACGCGCACGTCGTGGCGAGCACGATCACGCAGTATCCCACATACGTGCGGTTCTTTTCCACGGCCGAGAAGCTCGCCCTGGGCGGACTTCCTTTCGTGGTCGCGGCCGAGAAGCCGGGGCGGCGCGACGCGCTGGCCTACTACCGCGCCGTGGTTCAACACTTCGGGCTCGCCGTACGGCAATACGAGCGGGTGCAAGCGATCGAGGGACAGGTCGGGGCCTTCGAGGTACGCACGCGCACGCGCGCCGGTGAAGATCGCGTGATCCGCGCCGGAGCGGTGGTGGTGGCCACCGGCTATTTCGGTTCGCCGAACAAGCTGGGAGTATCGGGCGAGGATCTGCCGCACGTGGTGCACGTCTACCGAGAAGGGCACGAGGCGTTCCAGCAGGACGCGGTCGTGGTGGGCGGCGGCAACTCGGCCGCCGAAGCGGCGCTCGATCTGTGGCGCTCGGGGGCGCGGGTCACGCTCGTCCACTTCGGTCCCACGTTCGACAAGCGCATCAAGCCGTGGGTGCGCCCCGATTTCGAGAATCGGGTCAAAGAGGGAAGCATGGCGGCGCGATGGAATGCCCGGGTGGGCGCCATCGAGCCCGCGGCGGTCCGCATCACGACGCCGGAGGGCGAGGATCGGATCCCCGCGTCGTTGGTGTACGTGATGACGGGATTCGCACCCAATCTGACGCTGCTGCGCGACGCCGGCGTGCCGATCGACGCGGCCACCGGCATTCCGGCCCACGATCCCGCGACCCTCGAGACCACCGTGCCGGGGTTGTTCATTGCCGGGGTGGTTGTGGCGGGGTTCGACGCCAACAAGGTGTTCATCGAGAACGGCCGCTACCATGGGGATCGGATCGTGGCCCGGTTGACCGGGCGTCCGGCGCCCGAGAGCCCGCGGCTGAGCGCGGAACTGGACAGCTGACCTCCAGCCGAGCGCGCGGGGAAGTTTCGGTATAACTTTATGCGCTTCTCCGGTCGCGGTTCGCCGCCGACCCCGAGCGTCCCGGTGCGTCCCCTGTGCAGGTTGTTGCCGAGAGCTCACGTCCGTGAGCCGCCAGTTCGCGGCTTGCTGTTGTCGTCATCGCCCTTTCCCCCGCTTTTATGTCGCCCAGTCCGAATCCCGACGTGATGGAGAAACTGGTCTCGCTGTGCAAGCGGCGCGGCTTCGTCTTCCAGTCTTCCGAGATCTACGGTGGCACCGGCTCGGTGTGGGACTACGGTCCACTGGGCGTGGAGCTCAAGCGGAACATCAAGGACCGCTGGTGGAACGCGATGGTGCGGGCCCGCGATGACATCGAGGGGCTGGACGCGGCGATTCTCATGCATCCGCGGGTATGGGAGGCGAGCGGCCACGTGGCCGGGTTCACGGATCCGCTGATCGACTGCCGCAACTGCAAGCGGCGGTTCCGCGCGGACGACCCGAAGATCAAGGGCACGCCTGGCACGCCCGACGCACAGTGCCCGGCGTGCGGCATGAAGGGCACGCTCTCGGAGCCGCGCATGTTCAACCTCATGTTCAAGACGTTCATGGGGCCGGTGGAGGACAGTGCGGCCGTGGTGTATCTGCGTCCGGAGACGGCGCAGGGCATTTACGTGAACTTCCTGAACGTGCAGCAGTCCACGCGGCAGAAGGTGCCCTTCGGCATCGCGCAGATCGGCAAGGCGTTCCGCAACGAGATCACGCCGGGGAACTTCATCTTCCGTACGCGCGAGTTCGAGCAGATGGAGATGCAGTTCTTTGTGGATCCCGAAGGCGATCACATGCAGTGGTTCGAGTACTGGAAGGGCCAGCGCATGGCCTGGCACCGCGCGCTGGGGCTCGAGGAGGGGCGACTGCTGTTTCATCAGCACACGCCAGAGGAGCTGGCGCATTACGCGCGCGCCGCGTTCGACATCCAGTTCGACTTCGGCGGCACGCTCGGCTTCCAGGAAATCGAGGGGGTGCACCACCGCGGCGACTTCGATCTGAGCCGGCACCAGGAGTATTCGGGCAAGAAACTCGAGTATTTCGATCAGCCCAGCAACCGGCGGTTCGTGCCGTTCGTGGTGGAGACGTCGGTAGGCGCCGACCGGACGACCCTGGCCGTGCTGGTGAATGCGTATCGCGAGGAGACGGTGGAGGGCGAGGCCGAGGGCCGCACGGTGCTGGGGCTCCATCCATCGCTGGCGCCGATCAAGGCCGGCGTGTTTCCGCTCGTGAAGAAGGACGGGATGCCCGAGTTCGCCGAGAAGCTCGCCCGCGAGTTACGCAAGGCGTTTCCCGTGTTCTATGACGAGTCGGGGGCGATCGGCCGGCGGTACCGCCGCCAGGACGAGGTGGGGACGCCGTTCTGCATCACCGTGGATGGTCAGACGATGGCCGACGGCACCGTCACGCTGCGCGATCGCGACACGCTGGCGCAGGAGCGCGTGGCGGCCGAACGCGTGGGCGCGATGATCGCCGAGCGCGCGAGCGCGTGAGCATCCTGTCGCTCGACCGCCTGCGCCGCGAGGGCCAGACGTTCATGCAGGCGATCTCGCGGGAGATCTACCTGGCGCACTCGGGGCAGAAGGCCACCGCGGAGCTGCAGCCCATCTACGATCGTCACGCCGGAGTGATGGGGGAGGAGTCGCTGGCCCTGGTGCGCGATGCGTTCCAGGCCGCCGATCCGGCGAGCGACGAGTACCGCGGGCTCCGCCAACTGCTCGACTGGCAGGTGGAGTCGCAGGTGTCGCGCGCCTTGGCGGCGCTCGATGAGCGTGAGATCGCGTGGGAGGGGCAGGCGCTCGTCACCCTGCCGGACGGCACCAAGGTGCCCTTCCAGCGGGCGGCGATCGACATCGCCAACAGCACCGACCGCTCGGCGCGGCTGGCGCTCGACGCCGCCCGGGCCGATCTCGTGCGGGCCGAGTTGGCGCCCATGCGGTTGGAGCACTTCCAGAGCGAGCGCGAGATCGTGGAGCGGCTCCAGCTGGCGCCGGGGTACAACGCGACATTCGACCTGCTGGCCGGGTTCCCGTTGCTCGAGCTGCGCGCCGAATGCGAGCGGTTCCTGCGCGACACGCGGGCCATGTGGGACGACGTGCATCCCGAGTTCGTGAAGCGCATACTCGGCATCGCGCCGGCCGACGCGATGCGCGCCGACGCGCTGGCCGTCCTGCGGGCGCGCGAATTCGACGCCGGGTTCCCCTGGGGGCCGATGCAGGAACGCATCCTGGGCCAGGTGCGCGACATGGGGGTCGTGCCCGACGCCGGCGGCCGGATCGTGTTCGACACGGGCGACCGGGAGGGCAAGCGGTCGCGCGCCTTCTGCGCGCCGGTGCGCGTGCCGGAAGAAGTGTACCTCGTGCTGCGCGCGCACGGGGGCCAGAACGACTGGAGCACCTTCCTCCACGAACTCGGGCACGCATTACATTTCGCTTATATGCGACCGGACCTGCCGTTCGAGTACCGGTGGCTGGGCGACAACTCGGTGACCGAAGCGTACGCGATGCTGTTCGACCATCGCATGCAGGACGCCGGGTGGCTGGCCCGCTACGCGCCGCTGTCCAGGGCCGACGTGCCGCGGTTCCTGCGCAGCGCCGGCTTCGAGGAACTGCAGTTCCTGCGGCGCTACTGCGCCAAGCTGATCTACGAGACGCACCTGTACGGCGGCGACGTGTCGTGGGGCGCGCTCCCCGACCTGTACGTGCAACTGCTCACCGACGCCACGTCGTTCCGCTACGATACCTCGGATGCGTTCGTGGACGTGGATCCCCACTATTACTCGGCGCGATACCTGCGGGCCTGGCAGCTCCAGGCGCTGTTGGGGGAGACGCTCACCGAGCGGTTCGACGAAGACTGGTGGCGCAATCCGAAAGCCGGTCCGTGGATGGTGGGTGAGCTGTTCGGACACGGGCAACGGGAGTTGGCGCAGGAGCAGGCGGCGCGCGTATCGGGGAAGTCCCTGGGTTTCGCGCCCCTGGTGCGTGGCGTGGAACGGCTGCTGGGGTGACGCTACCCGTTCCATGCAAGGAGAGAGGAACATGTCGAAGCCCATCGCCCTCATCACCGGTGCCTCGCGCGGCATCGGGCGCGCCATCGCCCTCCGTCTAGCGACCGGCCACGACATCGTGGGCGCGGCGCGCTCGGAGGCGGAATTGCAGACGCTGGCCGCCGAGATCGAAAGAGGCGGCGGGCGTTGCAGGCCGGTCATGCTCGACGTGACCGATGCCGCCGCCGTCGCCTCCGTGCTCGCCGACGTGCAGGCCGACGTGGTGGTCAACAATGCCGGCGTGGGCGTCATCAAGCCGCTGCTCGACACCACCCCCGAAGAGTGGCACCGACAGGTGGACGTCAACTTCAACGCGGTCTACCACGTGACGCGCGCCGTGCTGCCCGGCATGGTGGCGCGCGGCCGCGGTCACGTGGTGATCATCGGTTCGATCGCGGGGCGGAGCGCCTTTGCCGGCGGTGCGGCGTACACGGGTACCAAGCACGCCGTGATGGCGTTTGCCGAGTGCCTGCTGCTCGAAGTACGGGACCGGGGTGTGAAAGTGTCGGTGGTGAGCCCGGGTGGCGTAGCCACGGATTTCGGGGGCGGGGATCCGGGCGCCAAGTCGTGGGCGCTCCGCCCGGAGGACGTGGCTGAAGCGGTGGCCCACGTGCTCGCCACGCCACCCAACGTGCTGGTGCACCGGGTGGAAGTGCGTGCGCTATCGAAGAAGGGGTAGTCCCCTCGCCCGCCCGATGGAATAAACAGCCGTATAAACATCCGTCTGGACCGGTCGGGGCGTTGCCCATACATTCGTAGGCGTGAGCCGGGCCTCAGCGATCTCGGGCGAAACCCACCTGCGCACGCCCGCCGAGGGCGTGGACTTCGGACTGCGGGAGTTGATGGCGGTCCGCGAGATCGTTCACGCGTTCCTCACCGCCGACCGCCCCGAAGAGGTCTTCCAGTTCGCCCTTGACCGGGTGAGTCCGGTGGTGGGCGCGACCTTTGCGTGCGTTTACCTGATCGACGGCGCCTCGGAGTTGATGCGGTTGGCGGCGGCGTACAACTGGCCGGAGCGGTTCACGCCGTTTCTGGGCGAGATGCGGGTGCGGCTGGGGTTCGGCCCGAGCGGCGAAGCGGCCAGCGAACGGCGGGCCATCGAGGTACCCGACATCTTCTCCGACCCGTCGCTCGAAGATTGGCAGGAGGTCGCCAGCGAGTTGGGGTTCCGGTCCCTGGTTGCGCTCCCGCTACAGACGGGGGCCGGCGTGCTGGGCACGGTCACTTTCTATTTCGGTGCGGCCGGCGGTTTGAGCGTGGAATCGCGGAGTCTGCTGCGGATGGTGGCCGACCAGATGGCGGCTACGGCGCAGAAGGCCCGGCTGATCGACGACCTGCGTCGCGCCAACTCGGCCCTCAGCGACTCCAATGCCGAGCTGGAACGGCAGTACGCCGAGCTGCTCGAGGCGCGGCGACTGCAGGACGAGTTTCTGGCCAATCTGTCCACGGACCTGCGCGCGCCTCTGGCCGAACTCGTCGGTTACATTTCCAAGGTTCAGGCCGGAGAGACGGGTCCCCTCACCGAGGCCGAGGACAAGGCGCTCGCGGAGGTGAAGGTCTCGGGCGCGGAGTTGCTGGAGCGGATCGCCAATCTGCTGGAGCTCTCGGAGCTCAAGCGTGGCGAAGTGGAGCCGGCGGTGAGTGTGTTCGACGTGCGCGATCCGATGCGTGAAGCGCTGACGATCGCGGCGGGGCGGCGCGACGAGGTGGCGGTGCAGAAGGTCGAACCGGACGACGCGGTGACGATGGCGAGTGATCGCCGGCGGGTGGTGCGGCTGCTGGTCCGACTCATCGCCAATGCCTATGCGTTCACGGCGCGCGGCACGGTGCGCGCAGTGGTCGAGGTGCACGAGGATCGCGTGGTGTATCGCGTGGAAGACACGGGCATCGGTATTCCGATCGACGCGCAGCGCTACGTATTCGAGGAGTTCCGGCGTGGCTGGGCGCCGGCGCCGGCGCCGGCGCCGGCGGAGGGCGGGCGGGTGGGGGCGGGTCTGGGGCTCGCGCTGGCGCGCCGGACGGCGCGGTTGCTGGGCGGCGACATCGTGCTGGTGAGCGCGCCGGGGGAGGGCTCGACGTTCCGCGTCGAGTTGCCGTTGGTGTACGAGGGGCCCGCCGAGCGGGCAACGGGGGCAGCAGGCCGCACGACGCCTCCGGGAACGAGGACCAATCCGGAATGACTGCCATGACGCCGTCCAAGATGACGCTGCAGGACTACTTCACTCCGCTGTCGCCCGACGACGTGCTCGCGCGGGCCAACCAGTTCTTCACCACGCGCAGCCCGTTGTACGCTGCGTTTCCGGACCAGCATGGCGCGGGGTGGGCCAGCTTCCGCGGGCAGGGGGGCGAGGAACTGGTCGTCGCGGCCGCCCCCGTGGCCGGGGGGAGTCGTGTGACCGGCTCCTCGTACCTATTCACGATGCAGGTGGCGCGGTTCTTCACCACGCTGCCCGCGATGGACAAGCCGGCGGAGGTCGCATGAGCGCCGCGCCGTTCGTCACTCAGCTGCGCGCCCGCCGCGACACGATCCGGTTAGGCACGCCCGACGAGAAGACGATCACGATTCGCGTGGAGATGCCTGAGGTATGGGACACCGTACGGATCGCGGTGCCGGGCTCGGCCAAGGTGGACGTGGTCAAGGTGCGCGCCCTCGAGGCGCTCTTTCCGCAGGCGCAGTATCACGAGGACTTCGTGGTCAAGCTGCGCGGGTGGGAAGTGCTGAATGAGCACGAGACCCTGGCCGATGCCGGTGTGACGGACGGCGCGATCCTCCTGCTCACGCACCGCCTCCGCCGCGCGCTGCGCTGATCGCCGCGCGGCTGCCAGGCGCTTATGTCGCTGGCCTACATCTCGCATTCCGACTGCGGCCGCCACGACACGGGGTGGGGGCATCCCGAGCACGTGGGGCGGCTGCGCGCGGTGCCGCGCGCGCTGCGCGACGACGCGGAGCTGTTTCGCGAGATCCAGCATGTCGAGGGGCGCCACGCGACCGAGGACGAACTGCGTCTCATCCACGACCCGGCGCACGTGGCGCACGTGCGCACCCTCGCCGAACAGGGTGGGGGGCGGCTGGATCCCGACACGGTGGTGAGCGAAGGTTCGTGGGACGCGGCCCGTGCGGCGGCGGGCTGCGTGCTCGATGGTGTGGACATGGCATTCGACGGCCGGGCGAGGCGCAACTTCAGCGTGGTGCGGCCTCCGGGGCACCACGCCCTGCGCGACCGCGGCATGGGGTTCTGTCTGTTCGGCAACGTCGCGCTGGCGGCCCACTACGTGCGACGGGTGCATGGTGCGGAGCGCGTCCTGATCGTGGATTGGGACGTGCACCACGGCAATGGCACGCAGGCGCTCGTCCAGGACACGCCGGACATCCGGTTCGTGTCGCTTCACCAGTGGCCCTGGTACCCGGGCACGGGAGCGGCTGGCGACCGCGGCCCACACGGATCGGTGTGGAACGTGCCGATGCAAGCCGGGCTCGCTCCCCAGCGCTACGTGGACACCTTGCTCGGCGCGGTGGATGACGCGACGCGCGGATTCACGCCTGACCTGGTGCTCGTGTCGGCGGGGTTCGATTCGCTGGCCGGAGATCCGCTGGGTGGATTCACGTTGGAGTTGGAGCATGTGGCGGCGCTCACGCGGGCGGTGGTGGAACGGGCCGACACGTGGTGCGGGGGCCGGGTCGTGAGCGCACTCGAGGGTGGATATGCGCCCGACCGCCTGGGGGCGGCGTGTGTGGCACACCTGCGGGCGCTTCGCTGATGCAGCGGGGGCACCGTCATGCTATGTTGTGAGTCCACGCCAAGGCCATGGCGGCCGACCACGCGGAGCGCGTAGCATGTTCTGTCCGGATTGCGGCACCTGGAATCGCGCCACAGCCGAGAGTTGCGCGCGCTGCAGCGCGGCACTCCCGGAGTTGGAGCACGCGCCCAAGGAAAAGCCGAGCGAGACGATTTCGGCATTGCGCCACGCGACGGGCAGTCGCTATCGCGTGCTGCAGCGGCTGGGCGGCGGCGGCATGGCCGACGTGTTCCTGGCCGACCACGCGCAGTTGGAACGCCGCGTGGTGATCAAGGTGCTCCACGCGCACCTGGCCAAGGACTCCGAGATGATGGAACGGTTCCGCCGCGAAGCTCAGGCGGCGGCGCGGCTGGTGCACCCGCACATCTGCCCGGTGATGGATGCCGGGAGCCAGGGAACGACCGTGTACACGGTGATGCCGTATCTGTCGGGGGGCTCGCTTTCCGATCGGATCGCCAAGCGCCGGATGGTCGATCCCGTGGAGGTGGCCACGGCCATCGCGCAGGTTGCGACGGCGCTCGACTACGCGCACCGGCGCGGCATCGTGCACCGCGACATCAAGCCCGACAACGTCCTGTTCGACGACGACGGCAACGCGATTCTCACCGACTTCGGCATCGCCGAAGCGCGGCACCATGGGCGTCTCACCGCGTCGGGGCGGGCCATGGGCACGCCGCATTACATGTCGCCCGAGCAGGCGATGGGCAAGTTGGTGGACGGGCGCAGCGACGTGTACGCGTTGGGCATCGTGCTGTACGAGTCGGCGGTGGGATTCCCTCCCTTTGACGGGCCCGACGCCTTCTCCGTGGGCTACAAGCAGGTGCACGAGCAGCCCGTGGCGCCCGACCAGGTGGACTCGCGCGTGCCGGCGACGCTGGCCGCGATCATCATGCAGTGTCTGGCCAAGGCACCGAGCCAGCGATATGCGCGGGCCAACGACCTGGCCGACGCGCTCATCGGGTTCGTGGAAAGCATGCCGAACAACGAGGCGGCGCACCGTGCGGCGTGGAGCGCGCGCCACCCCACGGAGGCGCCCCCCGCGTGATCGCGCTCGCGTATTCGCGGGTGACCGTTCACACCACGAATCCATTCGTCATCGCTCGCGGGAGCATGTCGGAGTACACGCGCGTGCACGTGACGGTGAGCGATGCCGATGGGGCGCAGGGGATGGGGGAGGCGGCGCCGAGCGCGTACTACGGCGAGACGGCCGATACGGTGGTGGCGGCGCTGGAGACGCTGCGGCGGATCGTCGAAGCGGCCGACCCGTGGGCGCTCGAGGACCTCGAGGCCGCGATGGTGCGCACGTTGCCCGGCAACGCCGCGGCCCGCGTCGCGGTGAGCGCCGCGGTGCACGATCTGGTGGGCCGGCGGCTGGGCGTGCCGCTGTACCGGCTGTGGGGGCTCACGCCGGCCCACGCACCGCCGTCGAGCTTCACCATCGGCATCGCGCCGACCGAGGACGAGCTGGTACGGCGTGTGGTACAGGCGTCGGCGTATCCCGTGCTCAAGGTGAAGCTCGGGACCGACCGCGACGACGACATCATGCGGACCGTGCGCGGTGCGGCCCCGCATAAGGTGCTGCGGGTGGACGCCAATGGCGCGTGGACGCCCGCGCACGCCGTGGAGATGATCGAGCGGCTGGCGCGCTACGGCGTGGAGCTCGTGGAGCAGCCGCTGCCGGCCGACGACCTCGATGGGCTGCGCTTCGTGCGGGAGCGCTCGGCGCTCCCCATCATCGCCGACGAGTCGTGCGTCACGAGCGTTGACATTCCGCGGCTGGCGGGGGCCGTGGACGGCATCAACATCAAGCTCGCCAAGTGCGGCGGCCTGCGGGAAGCGCAGCGCATGATCGCCACGGCGCGGGCGCACGGGCTGCGTGTGATGATGGGGTGCATGATCGAGACCAGCCTCGGCATCACGGCGGCCGCGCACCTGGCGCCGCTCCTGGATTACGCCGACCTGGACGGTGCCGCGCTGCTGGCCGATGATCCGTGGGTGGGGGCCGCGATCGTGGGTGGCCGCATCGACATTCCCGACGCGCCGGGGCTGGGAGTGCGGCGGCGCGGACGCTGACGCGTCGCGCGGCCACAGGCGCCGCATGCTGATCTCCGTGGCCCTTCCCCTTCCCTTGTTCCGCGAGTTCACCTACGCGGTGCCGCCCGCGTTGGCTCCGCGCGCCGGCGTGGGCTCGCGGGTGGTGGTGCCCGTGCGCGGGCGACGCACGATCGGCCTCGTGGTGGGCATCGCCGAGCCGAGCACCGACGTGGCGCCCAAGGACATCCTCGACGCGCCGGACGCGGCGCCCGTGGTGAGCGCGTCGCTGCTCGACCTCGCACGCTGGATGTCGGACTATTACGTGGCGCCGCTGGGCGTGGTGCTGCGCACGATGCTGCCCGCCGCGCTGTCGGCGGTGCGCGCGCCCACGCCGGTGCAGAAGGAGCAGCGGTTGGCGGGCATCATCCGCGAACTGCCATCGCTGCTGGAGCGGGATGCGGTGTTCAAACGCGCGCCCAAGCAGCGCTCCGCATACGAACTGCTCGAGTCGCTTCGGGGGCAGGCCCCGGTGGCGCACCTCGTCAAGCAGCTTGGGGCGTCGCCGTCGGCCCTCACGGCGCTGGCCAAGCGGCACCTCATTGCGTTCACGCAACAGGTCGTGGTGCGCGACCCCTTCCTGTCGCGACCGCCTGGCTCGCCGATGGCGCACCCGCTCACCGAGGCGCAGAGCGCCGCCGTGCACGCCATGGCGCAGGCCGGGGGCGGGGAGTCGCTCGTGCTCTTCGGCATCACCGGAAGCGGCAAGACGCTCGTGTACGTGGAATTCCTGCGCAAGGTCGTGGACGAATGGGGCAAGACGGCGATCGTGCTCGTGCCCGAGATCGCGCTCACGCCGCAGACCGTGGATCGCTTCCGCGCCGTGTTCGGCGACCGGATCGCCGTCCTGCACAGCGGGCTGAGCGACGGGGAGCGGTACGACGCCTGGTTGGCGCTGTCGCGCGGCGAGAAGCGGATCGCCGTGGGGGCGCGTTCGGCGGTGTTCGCGCCGCTCGACAACCTCGGGGCGATCATCGTGGACGAGGAACACGAATCCACGTACAAGCAGGGCGAAGCGCCGCGCTACCACGCGCGCGAAGTGGCGCTCGTCCGTGCCCGGCGCGAGGGCGCCGTGGTAGTGCTCGGCAGCGCCACGCCGAGTTTAGAAACCTGGAATAACGCCACGCGTGGGCGGCACCACCTGTTGCGGCTGCCGGAGCGGGTGGGCGGCGGCGTGCTGCCGGTGGTGGAGATCGTGGACATGCGGCGGCCCGATCCGATGCACGCCGGTCCGCGGGCGACGCCCGAGGAGGCCGCGCTGCGCTACGTGCTCAGCGAACCGCTGGAACGGAAACTCGTGGAACGGCTGGCGCGCGGCGAGCAGAGCATCCTGCTGCTCAACCGGCGCGGCTACGCCTCGTTCGTGCAGTGCACTGCCTGTGGTGACGTGGCGAGCTGCCCCAACTGCAACGTGAGCCTCACCTACCACCGGGTGCCCGAGCGGCTGGTGTGCCACCACTGCCAGTACTCCGAGCCCCTGCGCACCGCCTGCCCGCAGTGCGGCGGCGACCTGCTGCGCGCCAAGGGGCTGGGCACGCAGCAGGTGGAGCGGCTGCTCGGCGAGCGGTTCGGCACGGCGCGCGTGGCGCGCATGGACATGGACACGACCAGCGGCAAATGGGCGCACGCGAACATTCTCGACCGTGTGGGGCGGGGCGAGGTGGACATCCTGCTCGGCACCCAGATGATCGCCAAGGGGCTGGACTTTCCCAACGTCACGCTGGTGGGGGTGATCGATGCCGACGTGGGCATCAACATGCCGGATTTCCGCGCGTCGGAGCGGTGTTTTCAACTGGTGAGTCAGGTGGCGGGGCGCGCCGGCCGCGGCGCCAAGCGCGGTGAGGTGGTGGTGCAGACGCGGGTGCCGACGCACCACGCGCTCACGTGCGCGGCGGCGCACGACTACGAAGGGTTCGTGGCCCTCGAACTCGCCGCGCGGGCGAACCCGCCCTATCCGCCGTTCTCCCGGCTGGCCAATGTGATCGTGAGCGGGCTGTCCGAAGCGGCGACGATGGAGCAAGCCCAGTCGGCCGGGGCGTGGCTGCACGCGCTGGTGGACCGTCGTGAACCGGGGGCGCTGTCGATCATCGGACCGGCACCCTGCCCCATCGACCGGGTCAACAAGCGCTGGCGCTGGCATCTGCTGCTCAAGGCCCGGGAGCCGGGACCGCTCACCCGGGTGGCCGGCTACTTCGCTGCGCGGTATCCCGTGCCGGCGTCGTACGGGCTGCGGATGACCGTCGACCGGGACCCGGTTTCGCTACTCTAGGTCGGGTTTCGGGGTGCTCGTGGGCGCGGCTGCTGTCGCGCGGCTTGTTCGGCTCCCACTCTCCGGTCATCTTTCACGGGTGATCATCATCCCACCCCCGAACCTGGACGCGCCGGCGCTCAGCGGTGCTCCCGATGCCCGGTTCGTCCCGGCGCCCGTCGACGGCGTGGTGCCCGACGGCTTCTTCTCCACCACCAACCTGCCGACCTACGTCCGCATTGCCGGGACCTGGCGTACGCCGCGCGAACCGCGCATGGACGCGGCGCTGGTGCTCGACGCAGCGGGCGACCTGTGGGCGCGGGAGATGCGCCGGGTGCGCAAGGGCGAGCTGGTGGCGGTGGGCAAGGCCGAGAACGGCAGCGAAGGGATCTTCGTGTACGACCGCGCGCTCGACGCCGGCGGCGAGGACCAGTTCCAGTTCATGGGCAGCGACGTGTCGCGCGAGAAGCCGATCGACTATGCGCTCATGGCGCGGCTGCTGCTCGACGAGCGCGACCGCGGCGGGTACCCGGTGTGGGTGCTCGGGCCGGCGCTGGTGCACGCGCGGGCGCGGGCCGATCTCGTCTGGTTCATCGAGCGCGGGTTCGTGCGGGCGCTGCTGGCGGGCAATGCCGTGGCGGCCCACGACATCGAGGCGTCGATCTACGGCACGACGCTGGGCATGACGGGCAGCGGCATCCCGACGCAGGGCGGGCACGGGCTGCACATGCGGGCGATCAACAAGGTGCGCGAGGCAGGGTCGATCGCGGCGGCGGTGAAGCAGGGGATCATCACCGAGGGCATCATGCGGGCCTGCGTGCTGCACGACGTGCCGTTCGTGCTCGCCGCGTCGATTCGCGACGACGGTCCGCTACCCGAGGTGATCACCGACATGCTCCAGGCGCAGGACGCCATGCGCCGCCACACCGTGAAGGCGACGATGGCGATCATGATCGCCTCGGCGCTGCACGGGATCGCCACGGGCAACATGCTGCCGGCGTTCGTGACCGATGCCGACGGCGGGATGCGCGAGCTGATCACGATCTGCGTGGACTCGTCGGAGTTCGTGGTGAACAAGTTGAAGGACCGAGGGACGCACCAGGCGTTCGGCGTGGTGACCAATGCCCAGGACTTCATGCACATCATGCGGCTGTACGTGGAGCGGGAACTCGACGCGCGCGGCGCGGCGGCGGCGGCCGAGACGGTGGGCGCGCCATGATGACCGACGAGACGCGTGAGCGGTTCGTGCTGGCCGTGGCGGCGCAGCTGCCCGGGGCGGACATCTTCGAGGTGCACTTCTTCGCGCCGCGGCGGGTGGGCGGGGTGGAGAGTGGGGTCGCGGTAGTGGCGGCCCACTTGCGGGCGGCACCCGAGCCGATCGTGGATCAGGCGGCGCGCGCCGACGGCGCGGAGTCCGCGCCGCTGGACGCGGAGATCGAGATCGTGCCGGCGGTGGACGAGGCGCCCCTCGACGAGTTGCCCTATGCGTCCACGCCGGGCCTGCCCGAGCGGTACACGGTGTTGAGCGCCGCGTACCGCCACACGCTCAAGGGTCCCGAGCGCGGCAAGTGGGAAGTGGTGGTGAAGGCCGAGGCCGACGCACCGCTGGTGACGGTCGACCGGGTCGTGCGCGGGGTGCAGCGCCGTGCCGAGGACGCCGAGGAGGTGGACCGGATGACGGGCGACGAGGTCCGCGCGGTGATCGATGCGCACCGGGCGCACGAGGAGCGCATGGCCGGCGGGCCGGACGTTTCGTGACGGCGGGAGGCGAGATCGGGCTGTTGGTGGCGTTCGCGGCGGGGCTGGTGAGCTTCGTGTCGCCGTGCGTGTTGCCGCTGGTGCCGAGCTATCTCACCTTCATCACCGGGATCTCGCTGGAAGACGTGCACGCGTCGCGGCGGTTCGCGCTGCTCCACGCGGTGCTGTTCGTGATCGGCTTCTCGATCGTGTTCGTGACGATGGGCGTGGCGGCCAGCGCCGTCGGCCGGCTGCTGCTGGTGAATCGTGTCTGGGTAGCGCGCGTGGGCGGGGTGGTGATCATCCTGTTCGGCCTCTATCTGACCGGCGCGTTCAACCTGCCCATTCTGGGGCGCGACACCCGCGTCCACCTGCGCAACAAACCGCTGGGCTATTTCGGAACCGTAATCGTCGGGATGGCGTTCGGGGCCGGTTGGTCGCCCTGCCTGGGGCCGATTCTCGGGTCGATCCTCACCTTCGCGGCCACCTCGGGGGACGCAGCGCGCGGCGCGGTGCTGCTCAGCGCCTACTCGCTGGGGCTGGCCGTGCCGTTCCTGATCTCGGCGGTGGCGCTGGAAGAACTGATCGGGTTCGCGCAGCGCAATCGCGCCCGCCTTGCGTGGCTCACGAAGGCGTCGGGGGTGCTGCTCATCCTCGTGGGCCTGCTGCTGGTGAGCGGGTATCTCACCGTGCTCACCGGCATGCTGCAGTCCATGACGCCTGATTTCATCCTCAAGCGGATGTAGGTGCGCCAGGCGCGCATCAGGAACGGAGAGGTTCGGCCGGGGATGCTCCGGACTGGACGGATGCTCCGGAACCAAGAGGGCGGCTTTGGCGGGAAGATCTCTGCGCTGGAGCCCCCAAATTCTCTATCGGGCGCATCCGGCAAATCCGGAGCATCCTCTCGAGAACCCTGCAATCCTGATGCCCGCTACGCCGGCTCGATGGATGCTTCGAGCGACTCCTCGAGCTGCTGGCGGTTGAGCAGCGACCAGTAGCGCCCGCCGGCCGCGATGAGCACGTCGTGCGTGCCCTGTTCGACGAGGCGGCCCTCGTCGAGTACCACCGTGAACGTCGCGTCGCGGATGGCCGACACGCGGTGTGAGGCGATGAGGGCCGTGCGCCCGGCCAGCGTGGTGCGCAGCGCGTTGAGGATCTCGGCCTCGGTGTGCGTGTCCACGGCGCTCAGCGCGTCGTCGAGCAGCACCACCGTCGGCTTGCGGGCCAGGGCACGGGCCAGCGCCGCGCGCTGCTTCTGGCCGCCCGACAGGTTGATGCCGCGCTCGCCGAGCATCGTGTCGTAGCGCGCGGGCAGGGCGTCGATTGTGCTCGTGAGCTGCGCCACCTCCGCTGCCCAGTCGCGTGACGCGCCGTCGGGGGCGCCGTAGTCGAGGTTGGCGCCGACGCTCTCGCTGAACAGGAAGCTCTCCTGCGGTACGTAGCCGATCTCCCGCCGCCAGGCGTCGAGATCGAGGTCCGTGAGGGGCGCACCGTCGATCAGGATCTGGCCTTCCTGCGGATCGAACACCCGCGGCACGAGGTCGAGCAGCGCGCTCTTGCCGCTGCCCGTGGCGCCGACCACGCCCACGGTGGCGCCTGCCGGCACGGTGAAGCTCACGCCGCGCAGCACCCATCGCGGCGCGGCGTCCGGTGCCGTGGGGTAGTGGAAGCCCACGTTGCGGAACTCGATCGAGCGGCCGGCCGCGACGGCGCTGAGGGTGCGCGGCTGGGCCGGGGTCACGATCGTCGGTTTGGCGTCGAGGATATCCAGCAGCCGTTCCATCGACGCCGCACCCCGCTGGAACAAGTTGATCACGAAGCCCAGCGCGATGAGGGGCCAGGTCAGCATGCCCAGGTACAACCCGAATGCCACGAACGCGCCCACGGAGATCGTGCCGCGAATGGCCAGCGCGCCGCCCAGTCCCAGCACCACCACCGCGCCCAATCCCGCCAGCATCCCGAACGACGGGTACATCATGCCGTACAGCATCGCCAGCCGCATCTGCTTGGCGAGATATTCCTGGCCCAACGTCGCGAACCGCTCCGTCTCGGGCGCCTCCTGGCGATACGCGCGGACCACGCGTACCCCGGAGATGTTCTCCTGCGCCATCGTCGTCATGCGCCCGAAGTGGTCCTGCACGGCCTCGAACCGCTGGTGGATCGAGCGCCCCATCCAGATCATCGAGATCGGGAGGAGGGCCATGGGCAGGAGCGCGATGAGCGTGAGCCGCACATCGATGTGCAGCATGAACAGCAGCGCGAAGCTGCCGCCGGCGATCGTGTTGGTCAGATACATCACGGCGGGGCCGGCGGCCATGCGCACCGCCGACAGGTCGTTGGTGAGCCGCGCCATCAGGTCGCCGGTCCGCATGCGGGCGAAGTACGCCGCGTCGAGCGTCTCGAGCTTGGCGAACAGGGCGTTGCGCAGATCGTACTCGATCCAGCGGCTGACCTTGTTGAGCGTCTCCCGCATCATGAACCGGAAGAACCCGCCCACCAGCGCTACGCCGGTCATCGCGCCGACGAGCAGCCAGATGCGGGACATCGGCGCCTTGCTGATGAAGTCGTCGACCGCCTTCTGCAGGAACCACGGGCCGGCGGTGGAGAACGCGTATGAAACGACGGTCATGGAGAGCCCCAGGACCATCTTCGTGCGATACGGGCGGTAGTAGGGAAGGAGCCGCCGGAGCGGCCGCCGTGTGCTCATCCGTGCCCTCGTGCGGCGGTGTGCGTGATCGCCGTCCTGCGCCGGGACTCCGCCGTCAAAATCGTGTATAATTCACGATGGGAAGAAAAACCAACAGGGAGGGAAGACCCATGGTCAAATATATCGGCCGTCTGGGGGCTGCGCTGGCTGTGACGGCCATGCTCGCGGCGTGCGGCGGCAAGGGCGAATCTGCGAGCGCCGACTCGTCGGCGGCCAAGGATCTACAGATGGCGGGCGACTCGGCGGCCGCACAGCCGTCGCTCGCCGATACGGCGGCGGCGCCCGCCAGTGCGCCCGCCAGAGTGCGTCCCAGTGCGGCGGCTCCGACACGGCGTGCCGAGGGCGCCAGCCGGCCCGCGGAGGCCCCCAAGTCAGAGCCGGCCCGGCCCGCCGGCGAGATCGCGGCGGGCGAGACGCTCCTGTTGCACCCGAGTCAGAAGGTGTGCACCAACACCAATAAGGTGGGTGACGTCGTGCAAGCGACGGTGGCGGCGGCCGTACCGGGCAGCAACGGCGTGAGCATTCCCGCCGGTGCCGTCGTGAGGTTGACGATCACCGCGCTCAAGCGCAGTGAGAACGTCAAGGACCCGATCGACATGGGGTTCAGGGTCGAGTCGGTGACGTTCGCGGGTCAGACGTATGCGATGAGCGCGACCGTGACCGCAGAAGCCATCGATCACGTGCGGAACGAACCCACCAGCAAGGACGTCCAGAAAGTCGTGGGTGGGGCCCTGGTGGGCGCCATCGCCGGCAAACTCATCGGCAAGAGCACGACGGGAGCCGTGGTCGGCGGCGCTGCCGGCGCCGCGGCGGGCGCTGGCGTGGCCGCCACCACCGCGAACTTCGAGGGCTGCATCGCCGAGGGCAGCGACATGACGGTGAAGCTCACGGCCCCGGTAGTTATAAAGTAAGTATAATACGTCCCGGCGCGGGGCGATCGGCCGTGGCTGCGGTCGTCCCGGCTCCGGGCATCCCCCGCGGCTTGCCACGCGCGTTCCGCGATCGGTAGACTTACCGCAGCGTCCGGGCGCGCCGATCGCCGGTGGCCCGCGGACGCCGCGTCGAGTTCCCCCACCGGACCCCGTGGCCGCCAGAGCGAACGACCCGCGTATCACCGAGCAGCGCAATCCGCGCACGGCCGACATCGACCTCGCCACGCCGTTGGAGATCGTCGATCTCCTCGCCGCCGAGGACCGCGCCGTGCCGGCCGTCGTGCACCGGGAGCGGGACCGGATCGCCGCGGCGATCGCCGAAGCCGAGCGCACCTTTCGCCGCCGCGGCCGCCTGTTCTACGTGGGCGCCGGAACGTCCGGACGGCTGGGCGTGCTCGACGCGTCGGAGTGCCCGCCCACTTTCGGCACCGATCCGGAGATGGTGCAGGGGATCATCGCCGGCGGTCCTGACGCGCTCACGCGATCGCAGGAGGGGGCCGAGGACGTGGTGGAGCACGCGGTGCGCGACCTGGACGCGGCCGGCGTGCGGGCCGGCGACTTCGTGATCGGCATCGCGGCGTCGGGCACCACGCCGTATGTGCGCCGCGCCCTGGAGCACGCCCGGCGGCTGGGCGCGAGCACCGCCTTCGTGGCCTGCTCCCCACCCCCCGCTGGCGAGGCGCCACCGGCCGATATCGTGATCCTGCCGGTCACCGGCCCCGAGGCGGTTACGGGGTCCACGCGGCTCAAGGCGGGCACCGCCACCAAGCTGGTGCTCAACATGATCACCACCGGCGCCATGATCCGGCTGGGCAAGACCTACGGCAACCTGATGGTGGATCTACGTGCCACCAACGCCAAGCTGGCCGACCGCAGCGAACGCATCGTGATGGAGGTGTGCGACGTGCCACGCGAGGCGGCGCGGGCGCTGCTGGCCGCGGCCGGCGGCGCCGTGAAGCTGGCGATCGTCATGCACGTGCTCGACACGGACGCCGCGGGTGCCCAAGCAGCCCTCGTCCGCGAGGGGGGCGTGATCCGGCGCGTGATCGGCCGCACGCCGCCGCCGGTCCCATGACCGACGCCGGGGCGCGCCCGCCCCTCTACGTAGGGCTCATGTCGGGCACGTCGCTCGACGGGATCACCGCCGTGGCGGTCCGCTTCCACCCGCGCGACACGGGCTTCGACCCCGAGATGTGCGCCTTTAGCGTTATGGAATATACGGCCAACCAACGCGACGCTCTGCACCGGGCGATGTCGGTGGGCACGGCGGAGGAGTACTGCGTGCTGCAGTTCGCCCTCGGCGGCTGGCTGGCCGAGGCCGCGGTGGCGGTGATCGCCGAGGCCGGCGTGCCGCGCGAGGAGATCCGCGCCATCGCCTCGCACGGGCAGACGCTCTGGCATGCGCCGCCCCATGCCACCTGGCAGATCGGCGAATCGGCGGTGATCGCCGAGCGCACGGGCGTGGACGTGGTGAGCGACTTCCGTGTGCGCGACGTGGCGGCGGGCGGGCAGGGGGCGCCGCTCGTGCCCATCGCCGACGCGCTGCTGTTCGCCGGCGACTCGTGGCGCGCGCTGCAGAACATCGGCGGCATGGGCAACGTCACCATCGTGCCCCCCGGGGGCGCGCTGGGCGGCGTGCGCGCCTTCGACACGGGGCCGGGCGTGGCGGTGCTGGACGGCGTGGTGCGGGCGCTCTATCCCGGCATTCGCTACGACCACGCCGGCGCGTTCGCTCGGCAGGGCGTCCCGATCGACGCCGTGGTGGACGCGCTGCTCACCGACGAGTACTTCGCCGCCGAGCCGCCCAAGTCCACGGGCCGCGAACGGTTCGGCGCCGCCTACGTGGAGCGGGTGATCGCGCTGTGCCGTGAGGCCGCGCCCGGCGCCGTGCCCGCCGACCTCGCGGCCACCGCCACGGCACTCACGGCGCGCAGCATCGGCGACGCGTACCGGCGGTTCATGCCCGAGCCGGTGACGGAGGTCCTCGTGTCGGGGGGCGGCGCCCGCAACGAGACGCTCATGGCGATGGTCGCCGCCGAACTGGCGCCGCGCGCCGTGCGGGCGTTCAGCGATGCCTACTTCGACGACGAGGCCAAGGAGGCGGTGGCGTTCGCGCTGCTCGCGCACCTGTTCCTGGAACGCCTGCCCGGCAACGTGCCCCGTGCTACCGGCGCCGCCGGGCCCCGCGTGCTCGGCAAGCTCACGCCCGGTGGGCATCCAGAACGAGGTTGAACAGGGTGAACCGGATGTTACGGATGCTCCGGACCAGACTTCTGGGGAGGGCGGCGGCGAGATCTCCCCGCTGGCGCCCCCTCTTGTTTGATCCGGAGCATGCGGTCGATCCGTCTCATCTTTTTCGTAGAGTCCGTTCTGGATGCCTGGGCCGCGCTACTTGATGATGGCGCGGGCCTCGGGCGGCAGGAACGCCGCCAGCTTGTCGGCCGGGACCGCGTAGACGATGCGTCCGCCCGCTTCAGCGGGGCCACCGTACACCACGCCCACCACGTCGCCGTCGGCATTGAATACGGGACTGCCGCTGGATCCGTGGGTAGCGTACGAATCGATCTGGAGCACCGTCGTGACGCGCTTGCTCACCGTGCCGGGATCGAGCGTCGTCTTGGCGACCATGTCGCGTCCCGTCCCCTCCATGGGGAGGTCGGTGGCGAGCGGGAATCCGATCGTGACCACGGCCGCGCCTTCAGGCGCCGCGGTGGCCGAAGGGCTGATCCCGGCGACCACGGGGTAGGGCCCCGGCCGGTCCACCTGCACGAGCGCCAGATCCACCGCCGGATCGTCGCTCACCGTCACGATGTGAGCGGGCAGCAAGTCCTTGGAGTCGCGGAAGGTGACGGCGATCCGCGTGGCCGGTGTGCCGCCGGCGCTCTGCACGTTGTGCCGGCTGGTGACGAGCAGGCCGCCGCCGGTGACCGCGAATGCGGTGCCGGCGTACGCTTGGTTGTTCATCTCCGAATAGAGAATGGCCACGGCCGGCGCGTTGCGCGCGTTGATGGCCGGCACGTCCATCGTCACCAGGGCGCGCTGCGACCGGAGGTCGGTCCGGATGGAATCGATCGTGCCGGCCGCGTGGGCCGGCGCGCGGGCGATCCGTGCGCGCAAGGAGTCGCTGTTACGCGCGAGCGCCCGGATGAAGTTCGTGTCGGCCATCGCGGTCAGTCTGGCGTCGAGGGCTGCCGAGGCCGATTCGTTCTGGGCCAGCATCTCGCGGAGCTGCTGCATCTGTGCCGCCGCGGCGCGGTTGCCCAGCCAGAACGCGATTCCGATGCCCGCGCCGAGCAAGATCACGGCGGCGATCAGTAATCGAATCAGGTGCGCCGACTGGGCCCGCACGGCGATGGCGATACGCTCGGTGGTCGGCCGGCGGGGCGTCTCGTTGACCGGTGCCGCCGGCGTGGCCCGCGGTCTCCGCCGGCCGGCTCCGCGCGTGGCGGTGGGGGCGTCGGCGGCCACGAAGCGGACCTCCACCTGGGGACCGTGCACGCCGAACGCGATGCGGTCGCCGTCCGCGAGTTCCCGGTCGGGGAGTACGCGCTCGCCGTTCACGAACGTGCCGTTGGTGCTCGTATTGTCGTGGATGACGTAGCGGCCGTCGTGGCCGCGGATCTCGGCGTGCCGGGCGGATACGTCGAGGTCGCGCTCGGGATCGAAGCGCAGGTCGCTGAGAGGATGGCGTCCGACCGCGATCACGGACTTGTCGAACACCGCCCGCTGGCCGGCGCGCGCGCCGCCCAGGATGCGGATCTCGAGCGGCACGTCAGTTCCGGGCCTTGCCCAGCCACCACGCGGCGGCGGCGACCACGGCGATCACCAGCGCGCCCAGGAGCAGGCGCTGCATCATCCGGCCGCGGGCGCGCCGCTCCTCGGTTACCAGCGGTTGCTCCTCCGCCGCGCGTACCGGCACCGTCTCGCGGGTCACGGCATGCACGGGCGTGGTCGCGTGCCCGCTCTGATCGTCGAGCAGGCGGTCCACGCCCCGGGACGGTGTGTTCCCGGAGTCCGCGAGCGGGTAGACACGATGGCGCACTTCGTCGCTGTGGGCCGGGGCGCTCAACCCCTCGCCGTCGAAGCGCACCGCGATCACGGTGATGTTGTCGGGGCCGCCCGCGCTGTTGGCGAGGTCGATGAGCTGCTTGCACGCCGCCACGAGGTCCGGCTGGTCGCGGATCACCTCGGCAATCTGGTCGCGCGAAACCTGGCCCGACAGGCCGTCGCTGCAGAGCACGAGTACGTCGTCGCGGCGGAGCTTCTGGTGCGTGAGGTCGATCTTGACCGTGGCTTCGGGGCCCAGCGCCTGAAGGATGATATTGCGGCGCTCGCTGCGTTCGGCCTCCTCCTCGGTGAGCTCGCCCGCCTCGACCAGTTTCTGCATGAGCGACTGGTCTTTGGTGATCTGGCGGGCCACGCCATCGCGCACGAGGTAGGCGCGGCTGTCGCCGACCTGGGCGAGGTAGAGGGTGTCGCCCAGGAGGCCGGCGATCGTCGCCGTGGTGCCCATGCCACGGTATTCGGGGTGGTGGGCGGCGAACGCGTTGATCTCGGCATTGGCCACCACGGCGGCGCGCCTGAGCGCGGCGGCGAACGCGTCGGCCGTTGGGTCGGCGTGGGCCAGCCAGTCGCGGCGCAACTCGCGCAGCACGATGGCGGTGGCCATCTCGCTGGCGATCTCGCCGGCGGCAGCGCCGCCCATGCCGTCGGCCACCATGAACAGGGACCCGCGTTCCCCGGCCTCGTGGGTGCGGACCGTGGGCAGGAGCGACGCGTCGTCCGTCGTGAGGTCGGCCACGACGAACGCGTCCTCGTTGTGCTCGCGCGTGCGTCCCACGTCGGTCTTGGCGAAGACGTGAACGATCACGGGTCCGCGGGCAGCGCCGCCGGAGGATGGCATGGACTGAGGATTCACGAGGTTGCGGCTAGTTGCAGGAGATGTGCAACATGATGGATCTTACGGTGCTGTCCTGCGACGCCGTCGACGCCTTGTCCTTGATGCCCCGGAGAATCGCACACCCACTGTCGTTGAGGCCGACGGACCCCAGAGCTGCTGCGCGAATGATGGCGGCCGACACGTTCTGCACGGGCGTGGCGAGCCTTCCGGAGAGCGTGTCCAACGCCTGGAGGACGCGTTGGGCTGCGGGTTTGTCAAAGTTGCTGTCGGTGACCAGGGAGTCGAGCCGCGTGAGCTCGGCGTCCACGTCCGCCGCTGAAGCGGCGGGTGGTCCCGCCTGATTCGCCCCCGGCTTCAACGCCGGCGGCCCGATCGGCTTGTTGGCGGCGCGTCCCGCCGCGTCACGTTCGGCGTTCGCGTTCTGCGGCGAAGCCCCGTTGCCATGCTCGGTGGAATCTGCCGCCGCCCCGCTCGCTTGGCGGGGGGCCGGTGCCGCGTTCGCCGGCTTGCGCATCTGCAGCATCACCGTCATGACCCCGCCGAGCGCCACCACCGTGGCGATGGCGGCGATGAGCGGCGTCTTGCTCTTGCCGGCTGGTGTGGCCGCGGGGGCCGGCCTGGCCGGCGCGATACTGGCCGCCGCTGTGACGCGCGTGGCCGGCACGGCCGCCGTACGGGTCGTGGCCGCTCCGATCACCTGCGTACTCGCCTCGGCGGCCAGGCTCAGCGGCATGGCGCTCACCGCCCGATAGAGGTCACGCCCGAACTCCGGCGCCGTCTGGTACCGTCGGTTGGCGTCGCGTTCCAGCGCCTTGTCCAGCACCGCCTGCACGTCGGCGGGCCACGCCACGTCGGGCTTCATCTCCGGCAGTCGACTGGGCCTGTCGGTGAGGCGCACGAGCATTGCCTGCTGCGCCGATTCACCACGAAAGGGCAACGCGCCGGTGAGCATGTGAAAGGCCACCAGGCCCAGCGAATAGATGTCGCTCCGCCCGTCGAGCGGGTCGCCCGCCAGCTGCTCGGGGCTCATGTACTCGGGGGTGCCGATCACGAAGCCCGTCCTCGTGACCTTCTGCGCGTCGTTGCCGGCGGCCTTGGCGATGCCGAAGTCCACGACCTTCACCAGGTCCGACCCGTCGGGCGTCTTGGCGACCAGGATGTTGTCGGGCTTGAGATCGCGGTGCACGATGCCCATGTCGTGGGCGGCGGCCAGCGCGTCGGCGGCCTGGCGCACGATGGCGGCGGCGCGGAGCGGGGGCAGCGCCCCGTGCCGCGCGATGAGCGTGGTGAGCGACGGGCCGTCCACGAACTCCATCGCCAGGTAGATCAGGCCGTCGCTGGTTTCACCAAAGTCGTATACCGCGGCCACGTGGGGATGGCTGATGCGGCTGGCGTTCGACGCTTCGCGGTTGAACCGGGTGATCGCGTCGGCGTCGTGCCCCAAGCCGGGATTCATCACCTTCACGGCGCTCTTGCGCCCCATCCTGACGTGCTCGGCCAGGTAGACCCGGCCCATGCCGCCCTCGCCGAGCTTTCGCAGGACGCGGTAGCGGTCGGCGATGACCGACCCGACGAGATCATGGTCGCCTCCCGGCGTGCGCAGCGTGGCGCCGTCCTTGGGGCAGAACCGCTGGTCGAGCTCGTACTCGGCTCCGCACTGGGGGCAGGTCTTCAGATGGCTCACACGCTCTCCACCCGCAGGACCTGATCACCCAGCAGCAGCCGCTGTCCCTTCTTGAGTGCCTGCTCGCCGCGCACGGCGAGCGCGACGCCGTTGCGGCTGCCGGCGTCGTGGACGGAGAAATCGGAGTTGGCCGATCGGATCTCGGCGTGGCGCCCGCTCATCGTCTGATCGTACGGAAAGGTCCAGTCTCCCGTTTCGCGGCCGATGAGAATGCTGCGTCCCGGGGAGAGGTGGAAGGTGTCGCGTACGCTGCCGTCGGCGCGGAGTTGTTCCAGCACTGCCACGTCCACCGACGGCACGAGCGAACCCATGCGACGCGTGGAGTCGGCCTCGGGGGCGTGGGGACCCGGATATCCCAGCCGCCGGAAGCGCAGCACCTGCGATCCCACGAGCACACGGTCGCCGTCGATCAGCCTGACGCCACCCTCGATGAAAGCCCAGCTCGCGTTGCGCGAGCCGAGGTCGCGCACCCAGAGCACGCCCTCGCGCAGGTCGAACCGCGCGTGCAGCGGCGACATGTACACGTCGTCGGAGAACTTGATGTCGGCTTCGCTCCGACCCACCACGGCCTCGCCCCGGTCGAGGTTGAACGTCCTCGCCACGTCGCCGGCGTCGTTGAGAAGCGCGAGCCGTGGGCCCACCTCGCGCCGGCCGCCGCCCAGCCCCAGAGTGCCCGGTGCCAGCGGTTGGTCCCCCACCGACACGCGCTTGCCCACCCGCGATCCGCATCGAGCGCAGAACATGTCCGCTCCCTGCTGGAACGGCGCCCCGCAGTTGGCGCAACTGCCTTCCGCCGGGGCCACCGACATGCGGTTGCCGCAGTGCGGGCAGAACGGCAGCGAGGCTTCGACGGTCTTGGCGCACCGGGAGCAGGTGGCGCTGGAGGCGGGTTGAGAATCGGCCATGGGCGTATCAGGGACGCCTGAAGTATGGAAGGGGAACGATCAGCAGCACGGGCGGCGACCTGTGGTCGTGGATTGCCCGGCGGATCGGGCAGGTACGCCGGTGCCACGCGAGCGTTGGACGGCGCGGGAAACCGCCATGAAGCGCGAATATAGGACGCATGGAATAGAGGGTCAATGAACCGCCGATAGCGCGCAAGTGCCGGATCCGCCGTCGCTTCCCTCCTCCGCACTGGAGTCATAGGTTCATGCGATGCCGCGATCTGCCGCACGCTCCGCGCTGGCCGCTGCCGCCTTGGTCGCGGCGTGCGTTCCATCCACCGTCCCCGTTTCGCCACCGACGCCCGCCGCTGCCGACTCGGGCCGTGGCGCCGGCGCCCCGTCCACGCGGCCGGTGGCGCGCCGCGCGCCCGGGCCCGGCGGTGGGCCCCCGGCTTCCCTCCCGCCGATTCCCTTCGTGGCGGGCGCGCTCAGCCTCCACGTGGTCTATCCCGCGATCGGCCAGCTGATCACGTCGCGCGACTCCACCTACGTGCTGGGCTCGGTGGGAAACGGCGATGCCAAGCTCACCGTGGACGGGGAGCCCGTGCGTGTGTATCCCAACGGGGCATTCATGGGATTCGTGGCCAATCCGCCTGCGGGGGCGCCGCAATACGATCTCACTGCGGTGCTCGGCGCCGACACCGTGCGCGCCACGCATCAGGTACGGGTGCGTAGTCCCGAGACGGAGCGCTGGCCATCCGAGCCGCCCGCGTTCGATTCCACCGCCGAGTGGGTGCGCCTGGACGATCCGACCTCCCTGCTGCCGGACACCGACCAGACGATCGTGGCGCGTCCCACGCCGGGCGAGACGTACCACTGGTTCTTGTTGCCCGGCACGGTGGTGTGGCGCAGCGGCCGCGTGGGCGGGTACACGCGGATCCAGCTGGACAGTGGGCTTGCCGTGTGGGTTCCCGATTCGCTCACGCACGCGGTTGACGCCACTGCTGCGCCGCATCGCGTGGCCCAGGACGCCGAAGTGGTTTCGGCGCCCGGATGGGCCGACTTCGTGCTTCCCGTGGGGCAGCGGCCACCGTACGTCGTGGAGGAGCGCAACCATGCGATCGACCTCACGCTCTACGGCACGCGCGGCAACACCGACATCATCAAGTATCCGACGGACGATTCGCTGATTCGCCGCGTCGACTGGGCGCAGGTGCGCGGCGATCGCGTGCGCTACACGCTGCATCTGAGCCGCCGGCCGTTCGGCTACCTCGTACTCTGGCGCGACGGGCGGTTCGTGCTCCGCGTGCGCCGGCCGCCGGTGGTGAACGCGGCGCATCCGCTCCGCGGCCAGGTGATCGCGGTGGACGCGGGGCATCCGCCAGGCGGCGCCACCGGGCCCACGGGTCTCCCGGAATCCGACGCCACGCTGGCGGTGGCCCGGCGGCTCCAGACGTTGCTCGAGGCCGAGGGCGCGACGGTGGTGATGACGCGCGACACGCCCGACGCCGTCGCGCTCGACGACCGTCCCGTGATCGCCCGGCGTGCCGATGCCGACGCGTTCGTGTCCATCCACCTCAACGCTTTTCCCGACGGTGTGAACCCGTTCACGGCCACCGAGGGGAGTGCGACGTACTACTACTACGGGGAGGCCGAGCCGCTGGCCCGCGCGGTGCAACAGGGTGTCGTGCGCCACCTCGGGCTTCCCGACCAGGGCATCGTGTTCCGCAGCCTGGCCGTGGCGCGACAGACGTGGGTGCCGTCGATTCTCTGTGAGGGTGCGTTCGTCATCATTCCCCAGCAGGAGGCTGCGCTCCGCACGCCGGCATTCCAGGACGCGTATGCGCGGGGCCTGGCCGCCGGGCTGGTGGCCTACTTCCGCGGCCTGGGAGCGTCGTCGTGATGCGGCGTCTGTTGCTGGCCCTGGCGCTCCTCGGCGGGCGGTCCGTCGCGGTGCAGGCGCAGGTCGTGCCCAACGCCGATTGGCACACCATCACCACCACGCACTTTCGCGTGCACTTCACGCCGGCGCTCGAGTCGTTGGCCCGCCGCGCCGCCGCCTCTGCCGAGACCGCGTACGTGCAGCTGTCGGCCGAACTGCACCCACCGCGCGGCATGATCGATCTCATCGTCGCCGACAACATCGATGCCACCAACGGCTACGCCACGCCCTTTCCCACCAACCGCATCGTCATCTATGCCAACCCGCCGGTGAACGAGACCGCGCTGCGGTTCACCGACGATCCCGACGCGATGGTGGTGACGCACGAACTCACGCACATCTTCCAGCTCGACCGAACGCGTGGCATCTGGACGCTGGCCCAGCACGTGTTCGGGCGCGCGCCGTACCTGTTCCCCGAGGAGTACATCCCGGCCTGGCTCCGCGAGGGGTTGGCCGTCTATTACGAGTCGAAGCTCACTGGCGCCGGCCGCGTCCTCGGATCCGACCACCCGATGATCGCCCGCGCCTTCGCCAGCGAGCACCGGTTTCCGTCCATCGATCGCATCAGCTTGGGCGACGTCCGGTTTCCGTACGGGAACACGCCCTACGTATTCGGTTCGCTTTTCATGGACTATCTGGCGCGGACGCGCGGCGATCACATCCGGACGTTCGTCGAGTCCGAGGCCGACCAGCTCGTGCCGCTCTGGATCGACCGGCCGGCCAAGCAGGCGTTCGGCATCTCGTTCAGCCACGCCTGGCGGCAGTGGAGCGACTCGATGACCGCGGCGGCGCCCGATCCGTCGCTGCCGGCACCCGGCTGGCGCTACCTGACCGCGGCCGGCGGGTTCGCGAGCTTTCCGCGTTGGGCCGACGACACCGCCATCGTCTATTCGGGTACGACGGGGCGCGACAGTTGGGGGGCGTACAGCGTGACGCTCGACGGCACCGTGGATCGCATCGACCGGCGGAACAGCGACTCGCCCACGCTGCTCGCGCCCGGCAACGAGCAGCTGTACACGCAACTCGAATACGTGGATCCGTATACCGTGCGTTCTGACCTGTTCGAGCGGCGTGGGGGCGAGACGCTGCGGCTCACCCGGGGCGAGCGGATCAGCGTGCCCGACCGGCGCGCGGACGGGCGCATCGTGGCGGTGCAGACGTTGCCCGGCGCCACCCGCCTGGTCACCCTCCAGTGGGACGGCACCGGTCTGCGGCCGCTCACGGTGGGGAGCCCCGACGAGCAATGGACCGAGCCCCGCTGGTCGCCCGACGGCACGCACATCGCGGCCGCGCTGTGGCTGCGCGGGGGCACGTCGGAGATCGTCGTGATCGACACCAGCGGCCGGATCGTGCAGCGCATCTCGCCGGCCCACGCCATCCAGGCTGCCCCCAGCTGGTCGCCCGATGGTACGCGCATCTACTTCACGTCCGACCGTACCGGCGTCACCAACGTGTACGCTGCGCCCTTCGCGCCGGGGAGCACGGGCGGCCTCGAGGTGGTCACATCTGCCACCACCGGCATCTTCTATCCCAGCATCTCGCCCGACGGGCGGTGGCTCACCGGCTCGGTGGTGTTGGGCGACGGCTACCACGTGGGCATCGCGCCGGTAGACCGGCTGGCGCCTGCGCCCGCGCCGCCGCTGGCGCCGAACGTCACGCCCGAGCCCGCGCCGCCGGTGGACAGCGTCACGACACCGGCCGCCCCGTACTCGCCCTGGCAGAGCCTCTGGCCGCGCTATTGGATGCCGGTGGAGGAAGCGTCGATCGATGGCGGTGCGCGCCTGGGCGCGTACACCAGCGGCAGCGACGTCGTCGGGCGGCACAGTTACGCTGCCCAACTGTTCGTGCCCACCGACAACTCGGGCCTGACCGGATACGTGGACTACACGTACGCCGGGCTGGGGATGCCGCTGCTCACGGTCAGCGCGTCACAGGATTGGCAGATGCTGGGCGCCATCCGCGACGACCACCGCAACACCATCGGCACGCTGCGCGAGCGCACGCGTTATCTCACCGCCGGTCCCACCTGGGTGCGCCCGCGCTACCGCACCTACGGCGCGCTGTCGCTGCTCGCTTCGTTCGAGGCGCAGGACTACGCGTCCAGCCCCGCGCCGCTCGTCGCGCGCATCGATTCGTCCTATCGCTACACGAGCTACTATCCCACGCTCATCGCGAGCGGCGTGTGGAGCAACGTGCAGTCGCCCATCACCGCCGTGTCGCCGGAAGACGGTGTGACGGCGGGGTTCACGGCGCGCGAGCGGTTCCAGAGCGGCAGTGCGGCGCGGCAGACGCTGAGCGTCGTGGCCAACGGCACGGCGTACAAGTCGTTCGACTTTCCGGGATTCTCGCATCACGCGCTGGCCTTCTACGGCGCCGTGGGATTTCTCGACAACAAGGCCACCGACTACCTCGACCTGGGCGGGGTGAGCGGATCGACGATCGTGCTCGCACCGGGGATGGTGTTGGGTGAGGGGCGCCTCACGTTTCCGGTGCGCGGCTTCGCGCCCGGCACGCTCTTCGGCACCCGCGCGTACGCGGCGTCGGCCGAGTATCGGCTGCCGCTGGCGCTCATCGACGCCGGCCACGGCCTGCTTCCCTTCTTCCTCGACCGCACCTCGCTCTCGGGGTTCTACGACCAGGGCAGCGCGTGGTGCGCGTCCGTGCTCCCCCAGGGTGCCGTCTGCCGCGATCCCGCGCTCACCCAGCTCCACACCCTGTCGAGCGCGGGCGCGGAACTGAACGTCACGGCGGCCGTGCTCGACTGGGACACGCCCTATCGCTTCCGGGCCGGCCTGGCATTCCCGACGCGGGGCCGCGCGCTGGTCGGCGCGCCCCAGGTGGTCAGCTACTTCTCCCTCGGCCTCTCCTTCTGACCATGCCCACTCCCCCGCGCATCGATTCCACCGCGTTCGTCCACCCCCGCGCGTTCCTGTGTGGCGACGTGACGCTCGGGCCGCGGGTTTCCGTGTGGCCCTTTGCCGCCATTCGCGGCGACACCGCCCCCGTGGTGATCGGCGCCGACAGCAACGTGCAGGACGGCACGGTGATCCACGTGGATTTTGGTGTACCGTGCGTCATCGGAGCACGGGTCGGCATCGGCCACCGTGCCATCGTGCACGGCGCCACGGTCGCGGACGACTGCCTCATCGGTATGGGGGCCGTGTTGCTCAATGGCGTGCGCGTGGGTACGGGTTCGATCGTCGGGGCGGGGGCGGTGTGTCCCGAGGGCATGGAGATCCCGCCGAATTCGCTCGTGCTGGGGGTGCCCGGGCGGGTCGTGCGGGCCACCACCGACGTCGAGCGCGCCCGGATCCGGGGGACAGTGGAGAGCTATCTGGCGCTGCAGGAAGAGCACCGGCGCGGGTTCTACCCGTCGTTGTGATGTGGGTCCTGCTGGGCGAGTGGGATTCGGGTCCTGGGGGCGCTATTTCGACCTGTGTGAGCGAGCAAACGACGCCAGCATGTTTGTGATGCCTGCCTGGCCACTTCGGCCCTTCCTCGGTGCGGGTTTCCGAAACAGAAGATTTATCCAACTCGTTGTGCAGTAGGCATTTGGCAGATACAAGAGCGGTTTTATCCGACGATCGTGCGCCGTGTTCTATTGTTCTCATTGTGTCACGATTTGTTATCAACGTTCGAGACAGAGCACGCGCACGTTCGTGATGTTGATATCGTAACTGACTGTAACCAAACGAGTTGGGAAGGGACTGGCGTGGTTTCACGATCCCCGGTACGTTGCGCGCCCACCCCATATGGAACGGGGTTTCGGCAGTTTCCCGCCGGGGTCCCGCCCGTCCGTTGACTTGGCATACGTAATTAGGGAGTCTTTTCAAAATGTCCGTCTCCAAAATTCCGCCAGCTGGCAAGGCGTCGCTCACCGCAAACGCCCGGACCGTGCTGGCCAAGCGCTACCTCATCAAGAACGAGAAGGGTCAGTCGGTCGAGCAGCCGGAAGACCTGTTCTGGCGTGTGGCCACCGTGGTGGCGGAGGCGGACCGGCGGTACGGATCGACTGACGAGCAGGTGCAGGCGCAGGCCGAGGCGTTCTATGCGCTGATGACGCAGCGCCGGTTCGAACCCAATTCGCCCACGCTGATGAACGCCGGCCGTCCGCTGGGCCAGCTCTCGGCGTGTTTCGTGCTGCCCGTGGAGGATGCCCTGTCCAACCACAAGGACGGCATCTACGACACGCTGGCCAGCATGGCGCTCATCCACCAGTCGGGGGGCGGCACGGGCTTCTCGTTCTCGCGGCTGCGGCCCAAGGGGTCGATGGTGCGGAGCACCACCGGCGTGGCGTCGGGCCCCGTGTCATTCATGAAGTTGTATGACGCCAGCACCGATGCGGTGAAGCAGGGCGGGACGCGGCGCGGGGCCAACATGGGCATCCTGCGCGTGGACCACCCCGATGTGCTCGAGTTCATCACCTGCAAGGAAGATCTGACGCAGGTGACCAATTTCAACATCTCGGTGGGCGTCACGGCCAAGTTCATGGAGGCGTTGAAGAACCGGACGTCGTACGACCTCGTGGATCCGTCGAGCGGCAAGGTGGTGGGCGCGCTCGACGCGAACATGGTCTGGGACAAGATGATCCTGGGCGCGTGGCGTACTGGGGAACCCGGCTGCTTCTTCATCGACGAGGCCAACAGGTTCAACCCGGTTCCGCATCTCGGCGCCTACGAAGCCACCAACCCGTGCGGCGAGCAGCCGCTGCTGGCGTACGACGTGTGCAACCTGGGGTCGGTGAACGTCGGCTATTACGTGAACGACGGGGTGATGGACTGGGACGCATTCCGTGCGGACATCCATCTGAGCACGCACTTCCTGGACAACATCATCGACGTCAACAAGTACCCGCTGCCGGAGATCGACGCGCTGTCCAAGCGCATCCGGCGCATCGGGCTGGGCGTGATGGGCTTTGCCGACATGCTGGTGCGCATGGGCATCGCCTACGACAGCCCCGAGGGCGTCGAGATGGGGCGGCGCGTGATGGAGTTCCTGGACGTCGAGGGCAAGAACGAGAGCCGGCGGTTGGCCGAGCAGCGCGGGCCGTTCACCGAGTGGGGGCGGTCCATCTGGGGTCCCGACGAGACGTGCGCGCGCGACGCGGCAGGGGAGCGCATCCGTCCCATGCAGCTCTTGCGCAACTGCAACGTCACGACGGTGGCGCCCACGGGGACGATCTCGATCATCGCGGGCTGTTCGTCGGGGCTGGAGCCGCTGTTTGCCGTTGCGTTCATGCGCAACCAGGCGGGTGTGATGATGCCCGACGTGAACGAGGATTTCGTGCGCATCGCGAAGGCCGGGGGGTGGTACAGTGACGCGTTGATGGAGCGGATCGCGGCGCAGGGCCACATCAGGTTCGACGAGGTGCCCGAGCGGTGGCAGAAGGTGTTCGTGACCGCCAATCAGATCACGCCCGAGATGCACATCCGCATGCAGGCGGCCTTCCAGGCGCACTGCGATTCCGCGATTTCCAAGACCACCAATTTCGCGCACACGGCGACGGTGGAGGACGTGCGCGAGATCTACGAGTTGGCGTACGCGATGCACTGCAAGGGAGTGACGGTGTACCGCGACGGGTCGCGGGACAACCAGGTGCTCTCGACCGGTGCAACGGAGAAGGCGGCGGCGGAACGGGACGGCAAGGCGGTGGAGGCGCCGACGCGGGAGGAGCAGGCCGATCTGCACGGGACGATCGCCGAACTCCAGGCGGCGAACGAGGCGCTGCGGAAGCGCGTGTTCGACGTGGAGGCGGAGAATCTGCAGCGGCGGGCCAAGCGATCGCGTCCCGACCGGCTGCGTGGCACGACCATCCGCAAGGAGACGCCGCTCGGCGTGATGTTCGTGAGCATCAACGAAGACGAGAAGGGGCAGCCGTTCGAAGTGTTCATCAACCTGGGCAAGGCGGGCGGGAGTGCCATGGCCGACGCCGAGGCGATGGGGCGGCTGATCAGTCTGGCCTTGCGGTCGGGCATTCCGCTCACGGAGATCCACCGGCAGATGCGCGGCATCTCGTCGGACCGGATGGTGGGACTGGGCCCGAACAAGGTGATGAGCGTGCCGGACGCGATCGGGCTGGCCCTCGAAGAGTGGATGCGCGAGAAGCAGGGCGTGCAGCAGGAGCTGATCAGCGATCGTGCGGTGCCGCCGGTGGCCGATGCGGGGGACAACGTGGTGCGGGCCATGGGCCGGCCGAGCCTGTCGGGGTCGTCGGGCGCGCAGGGCGAGTTCGAGATGACGTCATTCGACGGTGGGCAGGCGTTCATGGGAACGTGTCCCGACTGCGGATCACAGCTCGAGTACGCCGAAGGGTGCGTGAAATGCCACGTGTGCGGGTTCAGCGAGTGTGGATGACCGAGTGGGGGGCGGGGTAGGGAGGAGCGCCTGCGGATCACGCGACAACAACGGCAACGGCGCCCGCGGGACGGGGCGCCGTTGGTGTCTCGGGTGAAGGCACGCGGCAATCCTGTCGTGCGAGGGTATCATGGAATTCCGAAGACTTGGCAACACGGGTCTCACCGTTTCTCGTATCTGCCTTGGGTGCATGAGCTACGGCGACCCCGCCGCGGCATTGCCCGGTGAACCTTCACGCTGGGCCTGGGTGCTGAAGGAGGACGAGGCGCGGCCGTTCTTCAAGCGCGCGCTCGAACTCGGCATCAACTTCTTCGATACGGCGAACGTGTACTCGCTAGGGGCGAGCGAGGAGATCACGGGCCGCGCGCTGCGCGCGTTCGCGCGGCGGGAAGACTTCGTGCTCGCCACGAAGGTCTGGGGACGGATGCGTCCCGGCCCGAACGGCCAGGGTCTCTCGCGCAAGGCGATCCTCCAGGAGATCGACGCGAGCCTGAAACGGCTCGGCACCGACTACGTGGACCTCTACCAGATCCACCGCTGGGACGACGCGACGCCGATCGAGGAGACGATGGAGGCGCTGCACGATGTGGTGCGCATGGGCAAGGCGCGGTACATCGGCGCGTCGTCCATGCACGCGTGGCAGTTCGCCAGCGCGCAGCACGCGGCGGACCGCCACGGTTGGACGCGCTTCGTGTCCATGCAGAATCACTACAACCTTCTGTATCGCGAGGAGGAGCGGGAGATGTCGCCGCTCTGTCGCGATCAGGGTGTGGGCATGATTCCCTGGAGTCCGCTCGCGCGCGGCCGGCTGGCGCGCGGACCGGATACGGGGACCACCAAGCGATCGGCGTCGGATCAGTTCGCCAAGACGCTGTATGCGGCGATGGCCCACGCGGACGGACAGGTGATGGAGGCGCTGGATCGGGTGGCGGCGCAGCGCAAGCTGCCCCACGCCCAGGTTGCCCTCGCCTGGCTACTCCACCGTGACGCCGTGACGGCCCCCATCGTTGGGGCGACGAAGATGGAGCACCTCGAGACCTCGGTCGGGGCGTTGGACGTGCGACTGTCCAACGAAGAGATGCAGGCGCTGGAGGCGCCGTACGTCGCGCACCCCGTTGCGGGCTTCGGCTGAGCGCCGCCGCAGCACGGACGGTTGAGGTCTTCGGCCTGTCGACCGCGGTGTACCGGAATCCGACAGGCGGCAGTATTGTTGTTCGTACCCTTCAGACCAGGCCCTCATGAAGCGCGTCGTCGGTCTCGCCATTGCGTTCGCCGCCTCCGCCCTGGCCCATACGGCCGGAGCGCAGAGGTTCGAGGTGTCCTTTCCCGCCGCTGTCCACGCCCAGCCGATCACCGGACGCGTCTTCCTCGTCATCACGCGCGACTCCGCGCCGCCCCCTCGGCTCCGTGCCGGATCATTCACCGAGAGCACCCCATTCTTCGGGGTTGATGTGAGCGCTCTGGCGCCCGGCCAGCCGGCCGCGATCGACCCGGCGACGCCCGGCTATCCGATTGCGTCGCTGCGGGACATTCCGGCGGGCGATTACTGGGTGCAGGCGGTGATGAACGTGTACACGGAGTTCCATCGCGCCGACGGCCACACGATCTGGGCGCACATGGACCAGTGGGAGGGCCAGAACTTCGCGAGGTCCCCCGGCAACCTCGTGAGTGTGCCGCAACGCGTGCACATCGATGCGAGCGCCGGCTACGACATTCCGATCTCGCTCACCCAGACGCTTCCCCCGATCGCGCTGCCGGCCGACACGAAGTGGGTGAAGCACGTCAAGATCGAGAGCGCGCTGCTCACGAAGTTCTGGGGCCATCCGATATACCTCGGTGCGACGGTACTGCTGCCGGCGGGATATGACGAGCACCCTGGCGTCCACTACCCCGTGGTATACGAACAGGGACATTTCAGCCTGAGCGCACCGCTCGGCTTCAGCCCCGACAGTTTTCCGCTGCCTCCCAGCTATCGCGCGTTGATCGCATCGTACAACATCGAACCACCCTGGGTATTCGCGCGACACTGGATGGGGCCTGGCGAGCCGCGGATGATCGCCGTGACGTTCCAGCATCCGACGCCGTATTTCGACGACTCGTACGCCGTCAACTCCGCCAACAACGGCCCCTATGGCGACGCGATCATGACGGAGCTCATTCCGTACATCGAGTCGCACTTTCGCATCATCGCCAAACCGTACGCGCGGGTCCTCACCGGTGGCTCCACCGGCGGCTGGGAGTCGATCGCGCTCCAGATCCATCACGCGGCGTTCTTCGGTGGCACCTGGACCCTGTACCCCGACCCGGTGGATTTCCACCATTACGGCACCGTCGACGCCTACACCGACACGAACGCCTTCGTCGTGTCGCGCCACGGGATCGCTCCGTTCGATCCGACGAGCGAGTGGTTTCATCCGGAGCGCTTCATCATGCGCGACAACGACGGGCAACCGTGGCTCAGCATTCGCGACTTCAGCCGGCTGGAAGACGTGCTCGGGAGCCACGGCCGGTCGGGCGAACAGCTCGAAGCGTGGGAGTCCGTCTACGCCCCCGTGGGCGCCGACGGGTATCCCGAGCCGCTGTGGGACAAGAAGACCGGGCACATCAACAGGTCCGTCATCACGTACATGCGCGATCACGGCTACGATCTCGAAGCGTATCTGGCCAAGCACTGGGCGACCGTGGGGCCGAACCTCGTGGACAAGATCCACGTGGACGTGGGCGACATGGACAACTTCTATCTCAACCTCGCCGTGATGGATCTGCAGGCGTTCATGGACTCGACCCGTGCGCCGCACGTGGCGGGTACGTTCCGGTATGGGCGGCCGGAGAAGGGCCACGGGTGGCAGCACGCGACGAACTCCGAGTTGCTGCGCGAGATGGCAGCGGCGATCACGAAACACGCTCCCGCCGGAGCGAACACCAGCGCGTGGAAGTACTAGGACATCGTCGCGAGGCAGCTATCGATCCCGCAACCCGGCCCGCGCCAAGCCGCCCACCGGAACCAGCACCGTGAGCTATGTTGACGAGAATCTCCTGGCCGGCGAGCGGGTCTCGTTCCGGACCACACTCCACTGGAACATCTATGTTGTTCCGGTGCTGCTCTCGCTGGTCGTCTTCGCGCCGCTCACCTGGCTGGCGTTCGAGTCGCAGCGCCCGGTGGTGGCCGCTGCGCCCGTCGCCGCGATCGTCATCGCGCTGCTGAGCGCGTTCCTGCGCCGGCGGTCGTCGGAGTTCGCGGTCACGAACAAGCGCGTGATCATGAAGCTCGGTGTGTTCCAGACGCGGTCGGTGGAACTGCTGCTGCCGAAAGTCGAAGGCGTCGGGGTGAACCAGGGGCTGATGGGCAAGATGCTCGGCTATGGGGAGATCGTGGTCACCGGCAGTGGCGGGACCCGTGAGCAGTTTTCGGACATCGACAAACCGCTCGAGTTTCGGCGCGCGCTGCAGACGGCGACCAGCGCCTGATGCGCGGTGGGCCGTGAGTTCGCCACAGCTCCACCGCGACCGTGTGCTCGAGCTGATCGCGGCGTTCAAACTGGTGAAGGCGCTGCTGCTGCTCATCGTGGTGGCCGGAGCATTGGAGTACGTGCGACCAGCGATCACGTTACGGGCCCGCGAATGGGTGGGCGCCATCTCGTTCACCGGCGAGCCGCGATTCGTGCGCGACCTGCTCGCGTGGCTGAGCGGCACGAGCGCCGCGCGCATCCGCGAGCTCGGTCTGGTGGCCTTGGGATACGCCGTTCTCTATACCCTCGAGGGCGTGGGCCTCTGGCTCGAACGACGGTGGGCGGAGTACCTGACGGTTATCGCTACGGCATCGTTCATTCCGTTCGAGGCAATCGCGCTCGCCGGCGGCCTCACGGGCCCCAAACTCTTCACATTCACGGTGAACGTGCTGGTGTGCGCGTATCTCGTGTGGCTGCTCCGGGGCACGAACGGGGCGGCGAAGCGCTTGGCCGGCGGCGATTCGACCACCGGGTAGCGCTGGTCATCCGGTAGGTCCATACTTGGGTGAAGGTTTGCCGGCGCGCCGCGCAGGCCGGAGCGCCAACGAGCGGGCTGATACGTCGGTCCTGTGAGGTACCACGATGGTCAACGCCCCCCGGATTGGCTGGCGTAAGTGGGCGCTAGCGTTCGGATCGGCCACCATCGTGCTGATGGCCGCCGGGTACTGGGTGTACCGAGTGGAGGCGGATGAAATCCACCGGGCCCAGTTCAGCGCCGTGGCGGCGGTGGGGCAGCTCAAGAGCGACCAGATCGAGCAATGGCGGCGGGAACGCAGCGTGGATGCCGCGGTGGCGGCGCGGGATCCAGCCTTCGCGATTGCGCTCCCCGCACTCTCGAACCCCGCCTTGCCGGCACTTCGCGCGCGCGCCCGCGCGCGTCTGAAGAGCGTGGCCGTGGCGTCCGACTACACGGACGGGTTGCTGACCTCGATGGATGGACGGGTTCTGCTCGCGGCGCACGACAGCACACCGCCACTCGACTCGGCCACCCGGGCGGCGATCATGCAAGCGGCGCAGACGTCGGGCGGAGTCCTGTCCGACCTGTTTCTCGGGCGTGACGACTCGGTGTTCATCGACGCGGTGAGTGTGGTCCGCGACGGAATGGGCCGGCCGCTCGGCGCCATCGCCCTTCGCGCCAACGCACGCACCTATCTGTATCCGCTCATCGACGCCTGGCCCAACCCCAGCCGCAGCGCGGAGACGGTGCTGATCGAACGTCGCGGCAACGATGTACTGTCGCTCAGCGATCTGCGATATGAGGCCAACTCGGCGTTGCGGTGGCGGCGCTCGCTCACGCTGGTGGAATTTCCGGCGGTGCAGGCGGTGCTCGGGAGGCGCGGTCCGGTGGAAGGGGTGGACTATCGCGGCGTGGACGTGCTGGCGGATCTGCGCGCGATCCCGGGCTCTCCCTGGTTGATGGTGGCCAAGGTGGACGCCGACGAACTCCTCGCCGAAGCGCGGTACCGGGCGTGGGTGATCAGTCTCATGGTTGCCTCGCTGATCCTGGCGGCGGCGGCGGTGACGGCGTACGGCTACCGGCGCCGGCAGGCCGGGGTGTTCAGGGGCCTGTACGAGTCGACGCGCGAGGCACAGGCGGCGCTGGTGCAGAGCCTGGAACGCTTCCAGTTGGCCAACCGTGCGACGTTCGACGTCATCTGGGACTACGACCCACAGGCGAACACGCTCTGGCACAACGACAATTTCCGGGAACGCTTCGGCTACCCGTCGCAGGACGCCGAAATCGGGCTGGAGTCATGGAGCAGCAGGGTGCACGAGGATGATCGGGCGCGCGCACGCGCCGGACTCGACGCCGCCGTCGCATCCACGGCCACGTTCTGGTCCGACTCCTATCGGTTCCGCCGACGCGACGGCACGTACGCGATGGTCGAAGACCGCGGCAATATCGTGCGTGACGCCGAGGGGCGCGCCGTGCGGGTAATCGGCGCCATGCAGGACGTCACGCAGATGCGACGGGCCGAACAGGGGATACGGCGGCTCAACCGCGTGTACGCCGTGCTCAGCGAGATCAACCAGGCGATCGTACGGATCCGGGATCAGCCGGCGCTGTTCGAGCGGGCCTGCGCGATCGCCGTGGAGCGGGGCCAACTCCGCATGGCGTGGGTGGGTCTGCGCGATGGACACTCCCCGGAGTTGCGCGTCGCGGCGTCGGCCGGCCTGAGCGCCGGGTATCTGGAAACAGTCAAGATCGACATCGGCGATCCCACCCGCGGGAGCGGCCCGACGGGAGTCGCCGTGCGCGAAGGCCGGCACGACGTCTGCAATGACATCGAACACGATCCCCGCATGGCCCCCTGGCGCGACCGGGCGCTGCGCCTGGGGTTCCGGTCGTCCGCTGCGTTTCCATTGATCGTCGATCGGGTCGTCCGCGGCGCGTTCACCCTGTACGCCGCCGAGCCGGACTTCTTCGACCGCGACGAACTGGCATTGCTCGACGATCTCGCGATGAGCATCAGCTTCGCCATGGAACTCGCCGAGCAGGAGTCCAACCGGCGGCAGCTGGAGGCGCAGTTCCTGCAAGCCCAGAAAATGGAGACGGTGGGCAGGTTGGCCGGCGGCATCGCGCACGACTTCAACAACCTGCTCACGGTGATCAACGGCACGGCTGGTATGCTGCTGGAATACGACGCGGTGGACGCGGGCCTGCGCCGGGATCTGATGGCGATCAAAGACGCCGGTGACCGGGCGGCGGCGCTCACCCGTCAACTGCTGGCGTTCAGCCGCCAACAACTGCTGACGCCCGACGTCATCGACCTCAACGCCCTGGTCGGCCGAATGCAGCCCATGCTACGGCGGCTGATCAGCGAGAACATCGACCTCGTCGTCACGCCGGGTGCGGCACTCGGCAGCGTCCGGGCCGATCCGGGTCAGATCGAACAGGTCGTGTTGAATCTCGTCGTGAACGCGAGCGATGCGATGCCCGCGGGCGGCACGCTGACGATCGAGACGGAGAACGCCGATCTGGACTCAACGTACGCCGAGTCCCATCCGTCGGTGCCGCCGGGTGCGTACGTGGTGCTCTCGATCGCCGATACCGGTACCGGGATGGATGAGGCGATCCGGCAGAAGATCTTTGAACCGTTCTTCACGACCAAAGAAGCCGGAAAGGGTACCGGCCTTGGGCTCGCGACGGTGTACGGCATCATCAAGCAGAGTGAGGGCAGCGTCTGGGTGGACAGCCAGCCGGGGCGCGGGTCGGTGTTCAAGATCTATCTGCCTCGGGTCGCGGAAGGGGCGCCGTCGCGCACGCCGGCCGAGGCACTGGCCATGCCGCGGGGAACGGAGACGATTCTCCTGGTTGAAGACGACGAGGCGGTGCGACGCCTCGCCGCGAGGATCCTGACGGCGGCCGGATACACGGTGCTCCCGGCGGCGGACGGCGCGGAAGCGCTCGAGATTCTGGGCCGGCAGGAGACGCCGATCCAACTGCTGCTGAGCGATGTGGTGCTTCCGGGGATCAGCGGACGCGAACTCGCCGCCCGGGTCGCGGAGCGTTACCCAGAAATCGGCGTCCTGCTGACCTCCGGCTACACCGACGACGCGATGCTGCGGATGGCCGTGACCGACAGCACCGCCCACTTCCTGGGCAAGCCCTACACGGCGGTCGAACTGACGCGTCGCGTGCGCGAGGTGCTCGACGCGCCCTGATGGTCGTGTTGACGGCCGGCCGCGGGGTCGCCGGGCGCACTCGCGCTCCTTCCTCCGGCGCCGGACTACCCGTGCGCGCTCGTCACGTGCTCGGCCAGGAACCACACCTGTAGCTCGTTGGTGCGGATCACGCCGCTCACGACGAGATCGTTGGTTCCGTCGTCGCCCGCTTTGGCGGCGTCACGCGCCGTGGCCCGTGCTGCTTCGAGCACGACCTCGTGTGCGTGGAGCAACCGCTGGATCTGCGCTTCGGCGGTCTCACGCCCGCGCGGCGGCCGGGGAACGAGCGTCGTCTCGGCCACGTCCTGCGCCATCGCGATACTGAGTCCGCCGAGCATCATGATGCGCTCGGCCAGGGAATCGACCAGTTCCGATTGCTCGCCCCAGTGCTTGTCGAACAGCAGATGCAATTGGTAAAACGTGGGGCCGGACACCTGCCAGTGATGCTTCTTGTACAGGTCGCGCAGGGCCATGGTATCAGCGAGCACCTGGTTCAGGTTCTCCACCGACTGCTTGCACGCCGATTCGGACAGCGCGATGGGCAGCTTGCGCTCGTGGCCGAACTCCTGGGTGACCTGGTGGTCAGTGCGCGGTTCCGCTTTGCCGCGGGCCGGCGCCGGTCTGGTTGTCGTCGTCATAGTTCATTCCTCCATATTTGAAGATGAACGGGTTTTCCCGGCGACGACAAGTGGGTTGGGCCCGTACGCGGGCGCGGTGACTCCCCGACGACCGCTGCCCCCGTATGAGCGGATTGCGGGAGCCGCGCCCCATCGTCCATGATGTAGCACGGCCTGCAGCGCCGCCGCCAACCCTGATCGCTGGACATGCAACCCCCCGATTCATCCGTGAAGATCCGCACGCTCTGTGTCTTCTGCGCGTCGAGCCCCGGCGCCAATCCACGCTACGTGGCGGCGACCCGCGAGTTCGGCGCGCTGATGGCGAGGTCCGGCCGCCGCATCGTGTACGGCGGCGGCAACACCGGGCTGATGGGCGCGCTGGCAGACGCGGCGCTCGCGGCCGGTGGTGAGGTGGTGGGGCTCATGCCCCGGCACCTCGTGGACCGCGAGGTGGCGCACCGGGGCCTCACGAGGCTGGACGTCGTGGCGTCGATGCACGAACGGAAAGCGCGGCTGGCCGACATGGCCGACGGGTTCGTGGCGCTGCCGGGCGGTCTCGGCACCCTCGAAGAGTTCACCGAGATCTGGACGTGGGGCCAACTTGGGCTCCACGCCAAGCCATACGGACTACTCAACGTCGCCGGGTACTACGATCCGCTGCTGGCGTTCCTCGATCATGCGGTGTCGGAGCGCTTCGTGCGCCCCGAACACCGCGCGATGGTACGGGTGGCCGACGATCCGGCGATGCTGGTCACCGCGATGGAGTCCGCGCCGGCGCCGGCGCAGCCCAAGTACATCGATCGGTCGGCGACGTAGCGGGCTACTGCCGCTCCCAGAATGGCGGCGGCGCGATGTTCAGCGCGCGCAGATAGACGTAGCCCTGCGCCCGGTGGTGGATCTCGTTATCGATCACGTACATGACGAGATCGCAGGCGCGCCCCTCGTAGTAGCCGAACGCGTTGACCGTCTCCTGAAAGCGCGTGGCCGGGATCTTCGGCCAGCCTTCATTCATCTTGGCGGTGGAAGCGTCCCACAGGCGCAGCACCTCAGCTTTGGGCTTCGGGTCGGCGGAGACTCCTTCCACCCAGTCGCCGGTGAGCACGCCATGAACCGTTGGCGCGGCCATACGCAGCATCTCCACGGCCATGGTGCCGAAGGGCCGCATGCCGCCCACCGCGAAGGTGTTGAACTGTTCGTCGGGAAACGCCTCGATCACGCGGCGGGTGAGACGGCGATGCCCCTGCCAGTGTTCGAGCAGGGCGTGCGGAGTGAGAAAGACTTCGGGTGCGGTCGCGGTCATGGCATGGTTCCTCGCGCGGCGATGGGGTGAAGGCACAAACGGAACTTCGTGAGCTTCGGCCTTTGTTCGGGCACAAGAAGATATGCGACGTATCCGTGGCATGCAAGCGGCGGCGCGGACGACATGCGATGCTGGAGCGGCCGGTCCCTCGCGTGCTCGGTTCCTTCAAAATGGCTCGAGTTCGAGCGCATGATTCGCCCCGTCGGGGCACGGGTTGGGGGCGGTTGCCCCACGACGGACATGCAACAGCTGACGATGGTGCTCACGCCGACGAGTTGAAGGTGCGGCGTGCGCGTGATCACACGGGCGTCGGCTCTGGCATTTCGAGGGCGGCGTCCACTCGTCGCGCGAGATCCCGGGCGCGGTCGATGTCGGCGGTAAGTTCGTCCACCGATGCCCGGCCGGCATGCAGCCGGAGCAGATCGAGGCGCAGGTTCTCGATGGCGGTGACGGCGGTGGCGAGGCGCTCGGCCTTGGAGGGATCGGCGCCGTCCAGCTGGTGGAGCGCGGCGGCGTCGGACTGGAGGCGTGCGAGGAGCGCGGGAACCTCGCCGAGCCGGCGGCGCTGCTCTCCGGGAAGCGCGTGGTACAGATCTTCGGTGGCGCGCGCCAGCAGGACGGCGGTGGGTTCGGCGGACGGGACCATCTGCTGTGTCTTCACCGTACGGCCGACAACGCGGAACAGCCAACGGCCGAACGGTCCGGCCATGAGGCGGTTCCAGAAGGTGCCCGGCTTCCCTGCCCGGAGGTCATGCCACACGCGGCGCGCTGCCATGGCGGGCGTCGTGATGCCGACGACGAATCCGAGGACGTCCAGCCCGTACCCGTTGGCGCTATTGGTCAGATAGAAGCCCGCCGACGTGACTGCCAGCCCGCCGAGCGCCGTGATCCAGGTGCGCGGGCCCACGCCGTGCGCCGGCTCGGCGGTGCTCTCGAGGTCGTGTTCCCGGTCGGCCACGATCGCGGCGGCGCGTACGGCATCGTGTCGGTAGCCGTCGCGGATGAGATTCCGCGTCTCGCTCGCCAGTTGGGCGGCGCGCGTAGCGGCGACGCCGAGAAGCGCCGCGGCGACGACGAACTCGATCGCCGTCGCGATGCCGAGAAAGTCGCCCGCGAACAATTTCATGATTTCGAATGCCACGACGGTCGCGGCGGCCGTCACGCCGAGCGGCGCGATCTCGCCGCCGATGCGCTCGGCAACCTGCACGTACCGCCGGACGGGCAGGGGCACCACCCCGAGCGCGCCGCGCGCCTCGCCGACATTCGCGGCGAAGGCGTCGGCTGATTCGAAGCGATCGTCGGGCGATTTGGCGAGCAAGCGGTCCACGGCGCCGACGAAGCTGGGCGGCAGACGCGGCGCGGCGGTACCGACGGAAGGCGCCGGCTGCTCGGCGTGCATGAGCAGCAGCGCGTGCGGACTCCGCGATTCGAAGGGCAGGCGGCCGGTGGCGGCGAAGTACGCGGTGCCGCCGAGCGAGTAGAGATCACTGCGGCCGTCCACGTCGTCGCCGCGCGCCTGCTCGGGGCTCATGTACTGCGGCGTGCCCACGGGCACTCCGCCACCGGGGTCGAGGGACTGGGCGACGCGGGCGATGCCGAAGTCGGTGACGAGGGCGCGGCCCGTGCCGCGCTCGAGGAGGATGTTGTCGGGCTTGACGTCGCGGTGGACGACGCCGCGCGCGTGCGCGTGACCGAGCGCCCAGGCCACCTCCTGCGTGATGCGCATGACCTCGCCCGGCGCGAGCGGTCCGGCGCGGCGCACGCGGGCGCCGAGCGTCTCGCCGTCCACGTAGGTCATGACGAAGAACACGAGGTCGCCATGTTCCTCGACGGCGTGGATGGGGACGATGTGCGGATGCGACAGCTTGGCGGCGGTGCGCGCCTCGCGCAGGAACAGCGCGCGGAGGTCGTCGCGCTGGGCCAGGTCGGGCGGCAGGAGCTTGACGGCCACGGGACGGTCGAGCGCCACGTCGCGAGCGAGAAAGACGACGCCCATGCCGCCGCGTCCGACTTCACGCTCGATGGAATACCGCCCCTTCACGACCTGCTGGAGGGCGAGGAATTCGGGGGCGGGCGCGAGGGGGAGTGGGGTGGTCGCCATGTGGGATCAGTATGGCATACGCGGGGCGGGCGGCGGAAGATTCCGCCGACCACCGCGGGCTACCGCGCCGATGGCGCGCCACCTCGCGCCGGCTAGAAGGCGGCGGCCCCGCGCGAGAGCATGGTCTGCCAGAGTTCGCGGTTGGCGTCCCACCGCTCGCGTTCCGTCGCGATGGTGATAACGGCGATATTGGTCTTGAGCGTATCGAACAGCGGGGTGAGCTTGGCCACGCTGGCCTTGGACAGCACGCCCTGGTCGTCGATCATCGCGGTCCACAGTTGGATGTTCGCGTCCCAGCGTTCCTTCTCGGGGGCGTTGTGGATGCGGCCCACGTTGTAGCGTATGCGTTCCAGCACGGCCGACATCCTGTCGTGTTCGGTCTTGGCGATGGGGCCGGTGCGGGCCAGTTCGATCTGCCAGAGTTCGATGTTGGCGCTCCAGCGTTCCTTCTCGGCGACGTTCTTGATGAGCGCGACGTTGGCCTTCATCACATCGATCGGTGCCCTGGTAGCCGGCGCCTGCTGGCTGGTGGCGAGCGCAGGCACCATGAGCAGCAACGACCACAAATTCTTGAGCTTCATGAGATCTCCTCGATAAGCGGGACCGGCGGCCAGTGGCGGTCGCACAGTCGGGTGCAATGTGCGGGCTGACCCGGGCGGGCAATGTCGGGGAGGAGGAGCAAGGGACGTAGGGGATTGGCGTACCCTGCAAGAGCGGCGCCCCCGTCCTGGGAGCGCCGCTCCGTGGCCAACTCGATGCCCGCAGGTCAGCCGCTCACGGCACGATCCCGCACACCTGTCCGGGCGCGCACTTGGGGTTGACGGCCGGGAGGCCGAGCTTCTTGGCCTGGGCGTTGAACGCCGCGAGGTCGGTGGCCCAGACCTTGGCCAGCGCGCTGGTCTGCACTCCGAGTTTACCGCTCAGGTAATTGAAGATCGGCGCGGCGCTGGCGATGGGGCGGCCGTCGCCGCTGTTCACCGTACTGAGCAGCGTCCCGATGCGGTTGTTGATCTTGATGGGGAAGTTGAGCGGATCCTGCCCGCTCTGGTTCCGCACCTGGTAGATGTTCTGCTCCACCGCGCCGGCGTGATCGTTGAGCTTTTCGCCGAGTTCCTTGAGCGTGGCGTCGTCCGACTTCTTGAGGCGGTCGTCCACCTGTGCCTTGACGTTGCGCACGTCGATCACCGCCTGGTTGGCCTCGGAGAGCTTGTTGCGGATCTTGATGGCGAGGGCGAACTGCGCCCGGAGGTCGGCGTCGGAGACGTCGGTGAACAACGGATTGCGCTTCACCGTCACCGGTTGGGTGAACGAGCCGCCGTCGACGATGAGTCGGACGGTGTACCGGCCCGGCGGTGCGGCAGGCCCCTGCGTGCTCGCGCCCCAGAGAATCATGCCGGGGAAGCTCGTGGCCGGGGCGTAGCGCAGGTCCCAGGTGAAGTGGTCGATACCGGCTGTCTTGGGTGGGGCGCTGGCGAAGCCGAACCGGCCGAAACCGCCGCGCCCGCGCGCCGGCGTGGTGCTGGTATCGGGCTTGTACTCGCGAATCACTCGGCCCGCGGCGTCGAGGATGTCGAGGCGCACGTCCTTGGCCGGATGCTTGAGCCAGTAAGTGATCACGGCGCCATCGGTGGAGCGGATGGCCGGGGGCGGCGCGAACAGGACCGCGTCGGGTGCCGCCTCGACCGCCGGCGTGTACTGCTCCAGCGGCACGACGTTGTCGAGCACGTAGAAGCCGCGCCCCATGGTAGAGATGACGAGGTCGTTGCGCCACACGATCAGATCCGACACGGGCAGGTCGGGCAGATTGAGCGACAGCGACGACCAGTGGTCGCCGTCGTCGTAGGAGATGTACACCCCGTGCTGGGTGGCCGCGTAGAGCAGGCCCCGGCGGTTTGGATCCTCGCGCACGGCGTGGACGTAGTCGTCGGCGCCGATGCCGTCGACGATCTTGGTCCACGTCTTGCCGTAGTCGTGCGTGCGGAAGATGTAGGGTGCCAGGTCGTCGAACAGGGGGCGCTTGACGGCCACGTAGGCCGCGCCACCGTCGAACGCCGAGGCGTCGATCTGACTCACGCGGCCGAAGTCGGGCATGCCCTTCGGGGTGACGTTGGTCCACGTCTTGCCGCCGTCGCGCGTGAGGTAGACGAGTCCGTCGTCGGAGCCCGTCCAGATGACGTTGACGTCCTTCTTGGAGGGCCCGATGGCGAAGATCGTGGCGTACACCTCGGGGGCGTTCATGTCGTGCGTGATCGGTCCGCCCGAGGGGCCCATGGTGCTGGGGTCGTGGCGGGTGAGATCGGGGCTGATGCGCGTCCAGCTCTGGCCGGCGTCGGTGGTCTTCCAGAGGTGCTGCGAGCTCGTGAACAGCAGGCGCGGATTGACGGGTGAGAAGATGATCGGGTACGTCCACTGCCACCGCTCGACGAGCGCGCTCGACGGCTCGCCCGAGAACATGAGGGGATATGGATTGACCTCGCGCGACAGGCCGGTGCGCCGGTCGAGGCGCTCCATGAAGCCGCCGTTGTTGGAACCGGAGAAGAAGATGTCGGGATCGAGGGGGTCGGGCGCGACGTAGCCGGGTTCGGCGCCGCCCGGGCTGAACGTCTCGGCGGCCGCGCCGCCGCGTCCGCCCCGGCCGCCGCGGCCGAAGCCGCGGCCCTGACCGGCGTTGCTGGGAACGCAGACCGTGCCGTCGTCCTGTTGGGCGCCGCACACGTCGTACGGGTAGTTGATCGTGGCGGCCACGTGGTAGAGCTGGGCCGTGGAGTAGGTCTCGGGGGTCCAGGTCTTTCCGCCGTCGGTCGTCACGGCGCCGCCGCCGTCGTTGCCGACCACCATGTGCTGCCCGTTGTCGGGGTCGATCCACAGGTCGTGGAAGTCGCCGTGTGTGCCGCGGAGATCGGTGAGCGTCTTGCCGGCGTCGGTGGACTCGAAGAGGCTCGTGTTCTGCGCGTAGACGCGGTTCTCGTCTTTTGGATCGGCGTAGACGTGCGTGTAATAGAAGGCGCGCTGGCGGATGTCGTGGCTGTCGTTGACGAACGTCCAGGTGGCGCCGGCATCGTCGGAGCGGAAGAGGCCGCCGCTGTCGTTCTCGACCAGGGCATAGACGCGGTTGGAGTTGGCCGGCGACACGGCGATGCCGATCTTGCCGTCGATGCCCGCGGGGAGTCCGCGGTTGTGGGTGATCTCGGTCCACGTCTCGCCGCCGTCGGTGGACTTGAACAGGCCAGACCCGGGCCCGCCCGACGACGCGGTGTATTCCTTGCGGAAGGCCTGCCAGAGCGCGGCGTAGACGACCTTGGGATTGTTGTGGTCGATCTCGACGTCGATGCCACCGGTGCCCGGATCACGGTAGAGCACCTTGCGCCAGGTGACCCCGCCGTCGGTGCTCTTGAACACGCCGCGGTCCTCGCTGGGTTCGGCGTACTGGCCGAACACGGCGGCGAAGGCGATGTTCGGATCGGTGGGATCTATACGAATTTTTGAAATGGCGTCCACGTGCCGGAAGGCGACGTGGGTCCAGGTCTTGCCCGCGTCCATCGAGCGGTAGATCCCGTCGCCGGGCATGATGTTGCCGCGGATCTCCGACTCGCCGGTGCCGATGAGCACCTCGTCGGGGTTGGTTTCGGATACGGCCACGGCGCCCACCGAGGCGCTGGTGATCTGGCCGTCGGTGACGGGAGCCCAGTGGTCGCCGCCGTCGGTGGTCTTCCAGAGGCCGCCGCCGGTGGCGCCGAAGTAGGCCACCTTGGGCTGGCCGCGGACCCCGGAAACGGCGATCGAGCGTCCGCCGCGTTCGGGGCCGATGTTGCGCCATTTGAACGAGTCGAGAACGGCAGTATCCACGGGGGGCGCGACGGGCGGCGCGTGCCGTGGGGCGGGATGACGGTCGTGCGTCCAGCCGGCGGCCGCAAGCACGAGGGCGGCGGGCAGGAGGGAGAGACCGAGGAGTTTCTGCAAGCGCGGCATGTCGGATTCCTTAGCGAGGTCCATGGGGAACAACGCCTGAATTACGCGTGAGGGACGCGGCCTTGTCCAGAGCGTGTCGGGCGAATGCGGCCGCGCATTGGTGTCCGGGGCCGCTTCGTGCCATCTTACCAAGGCCATGACTCTTCCATTTGACGGACCCGGCCGCCGGGTGGTTCCCCCCCTGCGGCGCGACGTACGACGCCTGATCATCGCCATCCTGGCCCTGACGTTCCTCGCGCTGTTCGTGGTGCCCTGGCTGGCGGGCTTCGCCACCGACTGGCTCTGGTTTCGCGAGGTCGGATTCACGACGGTGTTCATCACGTCGCTCATCTGGCGTGTGGTCCTGTTCGTGATCGGTGGCCTGGTGGCGTATGCCATCCTGGGCGGCAACGTCCGCATCGCGACGTCGCACCAGGGCAAGTTGCCGGCGCTGTTCATTCACCGCGTGAACCAGCCGCCGCTGGACGTCACGCGGGTCGTGCCGCGCGTGCTGCGGTTGGGCGCGCTGTTCCTGTCGTTCCTGGTGGCCGTCTCGATGGGCGCGCTGTGGATGACGTTCCTCCAGGCGTTCCATGCCGCACCGGTGGGGCGCACCGATCCGCTGTTCGGGCGCGACATCGGGTTCTATCTGTTCCAGCTGCCCGCCATCTCGACGGCCGTCACCGTGCTGAGCCTGCTCACCACGTTGTCGCTGGGCGCCGCCGGGTTGGTGTACGCGCTACGGGGCCAGCTGCCCATCGGGCCCGGCCGTCCGAAGGCCGATCCGGGGGCCGAGCGACACGTGGGGACGCTGCTCGCCGTGCTGTTCGTGCTGACGGCCGTGCGCCTCTGGATCGTGCGGTCGGCCGAACTGCTGTATTCCACCACCGGTCCGCTGGTGGGCGCGAGCTACACCGACGTGCACGTGATGCTGCCCGGCATCCGCATCTCCGCGGTCGTGGCGCTGGTTGCCGCCGGGTTGGTGGTGTACGGCATGTTGCGCGGCCGCCTGCTGCGCTACGCCCTGATCGCCACCGCGGGGTACGCGGCCGTGGGGGTCGTGGCGCGCGGCGTGCTGCCGCTCACCGTGCAGAAACTCAGCGTGCTGCCCAACGAGTTGGTCAAGGAAGCGCCGTACCTCAAGGACCACATCGTGGCCACGCGTGCGGCGTGGGGCATCGACCACGTCCAGACGAGTGCCCTGAGCGGCGAAGCCACGCTCACGATGGCGGACATCAAGGCCAACGCGGCGACGATCAACAATGTCCGGTTGTGGGAGCGGGATCTGCTGCAGCAGACGTTGAAGCAGTTGCAGGAGATCCGGACGTATTACGACTTCGTCTCCGTGAACGACGACCGGTACACGATCCAGGGGCAGTACCGCCAGGTGCACCTGTCGGCGCGCGAGTTGAACACGACGTCCCTGCCCACGCAGACGTTCATCAACGACCGCCTCACGTTCACGCACGGGATGGGGGTGACGATGGCGCCGGTGAACCAGGTGACGGACGAGGGCCTGCCGGTGCTGTTCGTGAAGGATCTGCCGCCGACGTCGCCGGTGGGGATCTCGGTCACGCGGCCGGAGGTCTACTACGGGCAGTTGACGAACAGCTATGTGTTCGTGGACACGAAGCAGAAGGAGTTCGACTATCCGGCCGGTGACAGCGACGTCTATACGTCGTACGCCGGGACCGGCGGGGTCCCCGTGGGATCGTTCTTCCGGCGGGCGCTGTACGCCTGGGAGTTCGGGTCGGCCAAGATCCTGTTCTCGGACGCCATCACCGGTTCGGCGCGCATCATGTACCACCGGAACATCATGGATCGGGCGACCACGGCCCTTCCGTTCCTCAGCTTCGATTCCGATCCCTACCCCGTGATCACGGACTCGGGCGGGCTGGAGTGGGTGCTCGACGGCTATACGACGAGCGCCGGCTATCCCTACTCGGAGCCGGTGGGCGACGTGAACTACATGCGCAACAGCGTGAAGGTGACGATCAACGCCTACAACGGCGCGATCACGGCCTACGTGATGGACCCGAACGACCCGGTGATCCAGACCGATGAGGCGATCTTTCCCGGAATCTTCAAACCACTGGCGGCCATGCCGGCGGACATCCGGCGGCACCTGCGCTATCCCGGGCAGCTGTTCCGGATCCAGGCGACGCTGCAGGCCACGTACCACATGGACAGCCCTGACGCGTTCTACCACCGCGAAGATCAGTGGCAGATCCCTTCGCCCGGGGACCAGAGCGGCAACGCGGTGCCGTTCATGCGGCACATCATCATGCGCCTGCCCGGGGAGCAGAAGGAGGAATTCATCTACATGACGCCGTTCACGCCCCGCGGCAAGGATAACCTCGCGGCGTGGATGGTGGCGCGGATGGACGGCGACCACTACGGGCAGCTCATGGTATACCAGTTTCCCAAGCAGAGCCTGGTGTACGGGCCCAAGCAGATCGTGAACCGCATCAATCAGGACACCGATATCTCGCGCCAGATCACGCTGTGGGATCAGCGGGGTTCGGAGGTGATTCGGGGTGAACTCCTGGTGATTCCGATCCAGGAGTCGCTGATCTACGTGCAGCCGCTGTTCCTGCGCGCGTCGGGCGGCTCGATTCCGGAGATGAAGCGCGTGGTCGTGGCGAGCGGCGACCGGGTGGTGATGGGGGAGACGCTCGATCAGGCGCTGGACGCGATGTTCGGTAACGGCGCGCCGGCGCCGGTGACGCAGGCGCCGGCGGACACGTCGGGGCAGGGCGAGCTCTCGGCCGCCGCCGGCGCTCCGACCCCGGCGCTCGGGGCCGGGGCGGCGGCGCTGCTCCAACAGGCCCAGGATCACTATGACCGCGCGATCGCCGCGCAACGGGCCGGCAACTGGGCCGAATACGGCCGGCAGATCGACGCCCTGGGCGCCGTGATCCGGCAGCTCAAAGCTGGTCACCATTAACAAACTACTATTATGCACTCCGCGGCTCGATTCGTGAATTCGCGGCGGCTGACCGTCCTCGCGTCGCTACTCCTGGTTCCCGCGCTCCGCGCGCAGGGGGCGCCGGCGCTCACGCGACCGCTGCCGGTGGACACGGCGGTGACGATCGGCACGCTGCCCAACGGCCTGCGCTACTACATCCGGGTGAATCACAAGCCGGAGAAGCGCGCCGAACTGCGGCTGGTGGTGAACGCGGGGTCGATTCTGGAGACCAACCAGCAGTTGGGGCTGGCACACGTCATCGAGCACATGGCGTTCGAGGGCACCCGGCACTTTCCCAAGAACACGTTGGTGAGCTACCTGCAATCCATCGGCATGCAGTTCGGGGCCGACCTCAACGCCTCCACCGGGTTCGACGAGACGGTCTATCAGTTGACGGTGCCCACCGACACCGAGCGGATCGTGAACTCGGCATTCCAGATCCTGAGCGATTGGGCGCACGGGGTGCTGTTCGACTCCAGCCGGGTGATGGCCGAGCGCGAGGTGGTGCGGGAGGAATGGCGGGGCGACAAGGGCGCCGAGGACCGCATGATGCGGCAGTGGCTGCCGATCGCCTTCAAGGGATCGCGGTACGCCGACCGGCTGCCGATCGGCACCGAGCAGAGCATCATGACGGCCACCCCGTCGCGGCTCCGGCCGTTCTACGACGAATGGTACCGGCCCGATCTGATGGCGGTGGTGGCGGTGGGCGACTTCGACGCCGCGCGGATCGAGGCGCTCATCAAGCGGGATTTCTCGGCGATTCCGAATCCCGCGCACGAGGAACCGCGGCCGGTGGCGGGGATTCCCGACAATGCGGCTCCGCTGGTGGCGATCGCTACCGACAAGGAGGCCACGGCCTCGGACGTCGACGTGATCTTCAAGATGGCGCGCCGGACCACGACGACGGTGGGCGACTACCGCCGCAATCTGGTCGGCGACCTGTACCTGGCGATGCTCAACAACCGGTTCGACGAGATGGCGCAGAAGCCTGGCGCGCCGTTTCTCGACGCCGGCGCATCGCGGAGCTCGTTCTACGCGCGAACGGTGGAAGCGTTCTCGCTGGCGGCCGACGTGAAGGACGGCGGCATCGAGCGGGGCACGGCGGCGCTGCTCGAGGAGGCACGTCGCGCAGACCAGTTCGGATTCCTGCCGGACGAGTTGGAGCGCGCCAAAGCGAATCTGCTTCGCGGATACGAGCGCGCGTACGACGAGCGCGACAAGACGAATTCGGGGTCGTACGTGGGGGAGTACGTGGACAACTACCTCTACCACGACCCGATTCCGGGCATCGGCTGGGAGTACGACGCGGTGAAGTCGTTGCTGCCCGGCATCACGCTGGCGGAGGTGAACGCGATCGGCCGTAGCTGGTTCACGCCCGACAATCGCGTGGTGATCGCGGAGGCGCCCGAGAAGCCCGGCGTCGAGGTGCCGACCAGGGAGCGGCTGCTGGCGGTCATGGACAGCGCCGCGAAGCTGACGCTCACCCCGTATACCGAGACCGTGGCCGGCGGCCCGCTGCTGGCGCCGATCACGACCGTGGGGCGCGTGGTGGCCGAGCAGGCCGTCCCCGCCGTGAACGTCACGGAGTGGACACTGTCCAATGGCGCGCGCGTGGTGGTCAAACCCACCGATTTCAAAGCGGACGAGATATTACTGAGCGCATATGCGAACGGCGGCACGTCGCTGGCGCCCGATTCGGAGTACATGTCGGCGGCGCTGGCGTCGCAGATCGCGGGCCTGAGCGGGCTGGGGCAGTTCAGCCGAGTGGATCTTGGCAAGAAGCTGAGCGGCAAGGTGGCCGGCGTATCGGCCGCCATAGGGGGGACCGAGCAAACGATCTCAGGGCACGCCTCGCCGAAAGACCTCGAGACGCTGTTCCAGCTCATCCATCTCGAGTTCACGGGCGCGCGTCTGGACACCGCGGCCTTCGAAGCGTTCCGGAACCAGGTGGAGCCATACCTCGCCAACCGCGGCGCCTCGCCGGATGAAGTGTTCTCGGATACGGTCCAGGTCACGATGGGGCAGCACGACTTCCGATCGCGGCCGATCACGCCGGCGACGTTCGCCGAGGTGGACCCGCACCGGGCGCTCGACTTCTTCAAGGCCCGATTCGCCGGGGCATCGGGCTTCACGTTCGTGTTCGTGGGCAACGTGAACCTCGACACGCTCAAGGCGCTGAGCGAGCGGTACCTGGCCACGATTCCCGCGGGCCATCCGGAAACGTGGAAGAACGTGGAGAAGGGGCCGCCGACGGGCGTCGTGGAGCGCGTGGTGCACAAGGGCGTGGAGCCCAAGGCGAACACGATGCTGTTCTTCACCGGGCCGCTCGACTACGCGCCGCAGAACCGGTTCGACCTGCGCGCACTGGCCGAGCTGCTGCAGATGCAGGTGATCGAGACGCTGCGCGAGAAGTTGGGGGGCACGTACAGCCCGAGCGTGAACGCGGGAACGGATTTCGCGCCGCGCCAGGAGTACACGATGCAGGTGGGGTTCAGTTCCGCACCGGCCAACGTCGACACGCTCGTCGCGACCACGATGGAACTCATCGAGACGCTGCAGCGCCAGGGCCCCTCGGCCGCCGACGTGGAGAAGGTGAAGGAGCAACTCCTCCGCGAGCACCAGGTGGAGGTGAAGCAGAACGCGTTCTGGGCGGGGAACATCGCGGCCCGTCTGCGCGCCGGCGAGGACATCGCCGGCTTGGGCGACCCGTACACGGCGATGATCACCGCGCTGACGGCCGCCGAGCTGCAGGCCGCGGCGAAGACGTATCTGAATACCGGGAATTATGCGCGGTTCGAGTTGCTGCCTGGAGGAAAGTAGGAGGGGAGAAGAGTAGGAGGGAGAACTGCGGAACGCCGTTCCCGTCCTACCGTCCAACCAGTCCTACTCCCCTATGGCAGCTGCAGTTTATACAATGCGATGGCGTTGTCGCGAAGGACCATGCGTGCCAACTGTTCGGCGCGCGCCCGCGTGATCTCACCGTCGCGCATCATGCCGGTGAGGGCGAGGCCGAGGGCACGACGCGCTGAGTTCGTGGCGAGCCACGCGCCCTGGTCCCACCCCTGCGGCGCGCCGCCGTCGAAGGCATCGGTGCCGAACAGCACCTTCTCCGGCCACTGACTGAGCCAGTCGCGGAGCACGCCGGCCAGCTGCGACGGTTCGATGAACTGCGTCATCATCGAGATGTCGGCATACATGTTGGGCTTGCCGAGCAGCGCGAGCGTCTCGTTGGTGAGCGGCCAGCCACCATGGAGCATCACGAAATTGGTGCCGCGGAGCGTGGAGTCGTCGGCCACCGCCTCGAGCTGATACGGCGCCGATCCGCTGGGCGAATAGAAGCCGCCGAACTCGTAGAGCACGTGGAGGTGCACGGGCATGCCCAGCCGGCCGGCCCGGAATGCGATCTCGTGGAACAGGTAGTCTTCGAGCGTCTTGTACTCGGCGCGCGTGGGCACGCCGCCGTGTACGTAGCGCGCATACACGGCGCGGGCGGCCGCCGTGTCGGGCGGAGCGAAGTCGAGCGGGCGCAGGTACGCCGCTTCGAACTTGACCGCCACGGCGCCCGAGTCGTGCTGGCGCTCCAGCGTGGGGTCGACCACCGTCTGCACGTACGCGGCGAGGTCGCCGGGCAGCGCCTGCAGGCCGAGCGCGCGCAGGTAGCGGTGCAGGAGCGCGGCCTCGCGGGGATAGAGGGCGCGTGTGTCGGGCGTGCGCGCCGCTTCGGCACGCGTGTCGAGCGGCAGCATGAGCGCGTCGTCGAATGGGACCCAGCGGAAGCGCGGACGCTCGAGTCCCGGACCCACCGCGATCCGGTTGGCCAACATCACGGCGATGCCCGCCCGGTCGAGCACCCACGACGGGAATTGGTCGCCCTGCTCTGCGCGAACGCGTTCGCGCGCCGCGGCCAGGGCGTCGAGGTAGGCCTTGCCGGTGTCGGACGCCGGGACGTCGTACAGCGCGCGCGCCGCGGACGCCCATTCGGGGTTCTCGAGGCGCAGGCGCCAGGGCAGCTGGAAGGGAGGAATGCCGTCGAGCGGCAGCGCGTCGTATTCGGTATCGGGAGGCGCACCAGGCGCGACGGGCCGCATGGGATGCGCGTGGTTGTCCACCGCTTTGATGCCGGCGATGTAGCCAGCGAGCTGGGGATCGACCGGATTCTGGTTCCTGGAGCCGGTACCGCACGCGGCGATCAGGGTACAGGCGGCGAGCGCGATGGCTTTCATGGGGGCGGGAGCGGGGGAAGGCGGGCACGGAATACCATAACCTGCGCCCTGCGCCGGCATCAAGAACGGAGAGGAAGCACCGGATGGCGTGCTGTTCATACCACGCGTTCCTTGTGCCCGCCCGGCGGGGGCTTGCAGGCGACGCCGGGTTTCTCCACGTTCCAGACCTTCGCCCCCTCCTCTTGCACCCTCACCCGGACGGATTCATGCGCAAGACCTTCTTTCCCGTAATCGCCGGACTGCTCGTTTCGGCGTCCCCGCTCTTTGCCCAGGCGACGAGCCCCGTGGCTGACGCGCTTCGCGGCTCGCTGGCCGGCGCCACTCGCAATCTCGTCGCCGCCGCCGAGGAGATGCCAGCCGACAAGTACAGCTATCATCCCACCGAGGCGCAGATGACCTTCGGCCAGCTCGTGCTGCACGTGGCCACGTCCAACGAATTCCTCTGCTCGCGCATCAGCGGCACGACGGCGCCCACCGAAGCGAAGCTCACCGCCACGTCGCCCAAGGCAGAACTCGTGGCGAGAATGAAGCGCTCGTTCGCCTACTGCGAGACGAGTTTCGCCAAGCTCAACGACTCGGGGCTCACCGATAGCGTGCCGTTCTTTGGCGGGAGCAAGGTGACCCGCGCCGCGGCGATGATGGACATGGCGGCCGACTGGGCCGACCACTACGGCGCGGCGGCCGGCTATCTGCGCCTGAACGGGATGTTGCCGCCCACGGCGAAGGGCCGCGGCGGCATGTAGCACGGGGTCGCCGCGCCACGCGCGGCGTCGAGAACGGAGGGGACGAACACGATGATCCGGATGGCTCCTCCGTTCTTGACGCCGGTTGGTCGAAACTGGCCGGCGTTGCCCGCGTAGGGAGATGGGGCGCGCATCGGGCGCGCACACGACAGGAGCGATCGATGGCAGACACCACCGGCAACACCGAAGAACACAAAGTCTCGGGCGAGGGGCTCGTGGCGCGCGTGAAGGAACTGGTGCACCAGGGGAACATCCGGCGCATCATCGTCAAGAACGACAAGGGCCATACGATTTTCGAAATTCCGCTCACCTTCGGTCTCGTGGGGGCGGCATTCATGCCGGTGCTGGTGGCCCTCGGCTCGATTGCCGCGCTCGCCGCCGAATACACGCTCGTGGTCGAGAAGCGGGGCCCGGACGAGAAGTAAGGCGATCCACTCGCGCGCGCCGGCCCAAGCCACCTCCCCGCGCGGGGTAGGAGAGTAGGAAGGAAAACGACCAACGCCGTTTCCGTCCTACCTTCCTACTCTCGGATCGCGCCAATCGGCTCCGGCTCTTAGATTGTCCCACGTCCGAGCCGAGACTCCCAACCCCGCGACCATGTCCGAACGCGACCTCCACGCCCTGCTGTCCGACCTGCACCACAGTCTGCTCGACACCACGTCGGTGAGCGAGGAGACCAAGGCGATGCTCGAACAGCTTGCGGCGGACATTCGGCCGATCGTCGAAGGCGGGCCGGGAGGTCCGATTGCCGGCGGCAAAGCGGCGGGGCTGCGCGAGCGGTTGGAGGGCGCGATGGCTGCCGTCGAGGCATCGCACCCAGCGCTGGCCAGGGCCATCGAACGGGTGGCCGACACGCTGGCGTTCTACAACCTCTAGCGACAGCGCGAGTTCGGCGGCGGGCAGAATACGGGCGATAAACGGGCGGAGAACGAGTGCGTCGCAGCGCCCCGCCCGGGGCCCCCGACCCGTTATACTTAGAAGGAGAGCAATTCCCTGCCGCGGATCACCAGGCCGCGACTCGCCCACCGAGGAGCGACGATGCCATCAGAAGCCCTTTCCACCGCGCGGCAGGAGTTCGTGACCGCCATGAAGCGCGACACCGCCCCCGTGGAGTGCCCGCGGTTCCTGGCCGTGCTCGACGCCATGATCGAGTGGAGTCTGGCTCGCCCCACGCTGGTGAAGTTCCGCCCCGAGGACTCCCACGACGGGACGATCGCGTTCGGACGCGTAGGCTCGAAGCTCACCATCTGGACGGCGTCGCCCCGCAAGCGCGACACGCCGCGGTTCGAGGTGATGCCGCGCGGGGCCCGCACGCTCAGCGACGAAGACCGGTCGTCGGTCATGGCCACGCTCAACGCCCACACCCGCGACGAACTGGAAGTTGGCGATCCGCTCCGCATCTCGTTCGGCGCCCTCAAGAACAAGGCGGCGCGCGCAGCGGTGTGCGACTGCATGGACCGCCTGCTCGTGGTCACCTGACGATTCGCCGCGCGGCGTCCCGCGCGGCCCGCCTCCAACAATTCTCTGCGTGCCGTTTACCGGATTCAAACTCCATCCCGACCTCCTGCGCGGTATTAAAGAACTAGGATACCAGCGCCCCACCCCGATCCAGAACGACGCCATTCCGCCGGCCATGGCCGGCCGCGACGTGCTCGCGTGCGCGATGACGGGCAGCGGCAAGACGGCGGCGTTCCTGCTCCCCGTGCTCCATCAGCTGGCGGGCCGTCCGCGCGGCACCACCCGCGCGCTGGTGATCACGCCCACGCGCGAGCTGGCGGCCCAGATCCTCGAGGACCTGAACGATCTCGCCGTCCACACGCCGCTCACCGGCGCCTCCGTGTACGGCGGCGTGGGCATGGGGCCCCAGGAACACGCCTTCCGCAGCGGCGTGGACGTGATCATCGCCACTCCCGGACGGCTGCTCGATCACTTCAAGGCCCCCTACGCCAAGCTCGCCGGCCTCCAGTACCTGGTGCTCGACGAGGCCGACCGCATGCTCGACATGGGGTTCCTGCCCGAGATCCGGAAAATCCTGCGCCACCTGCCTGCCAAACGGCAGACGCTGTTCTTCAGCGCCACGATGCCGCCGGCCATCGGCCAGTTGGCGCGTGAGATGCTGCACGACCCGGTGACGCTCAACATCGAGCGGCAGTCGGCGCCGGCGGTGGGCATCACGCAGGCCGTGTACCCGGTGCCCCAGGAACTCAAGTCGTCGCTGCTCGTCGCGCTGCTCGCGCGCGGCGACATGGAGCAGGCGCTGGTGTTCACGCGCACCAAGCATCGCGCCAACCGGCTGTGCGAGTTCCTGGTCAAACGCGGGCTCAAGGCCGAGCGCATCCACGGCAACCGTTCACAGGCCCAGCGCACGGCGGCGCTGGACGGGTTCAAGCGCGGGATCCACCGCGTGCTCGTGGCCACCGACATCGCCGCCCGCGGCATCGACGTCGAGGCGCTGGGACACGTCGTGAACTTCGACGTCCCCAACGTGCCCGAAGACTACATCCATCGGGTGGGACGCACGGCCCGCGCCGAGGCGACGGGCGACGCATTCACCATGGTCTCGCCGGAGGAAGAGGGCGAGTTGCGCGGCATCGAGCGGGCCATCGGCAAGCGGCTGCCGCGCGTGATCCTGCCCGACTTCGACTACAAGGCGCGCGTGGAGGGGAAGCTCGAGGTCCCGCTGGCCGAGCGCGTGGCCGGCATCCGGGCCCGCAAGGCGCAGGAGCGCGCCCGGGCCAAGGCCAAGGACGCGCGCCGCCGCGGGTAGCGGAGCTTCGCCGGTTCCACTTGCGCAGGGTGAAGCCGACCGGCAGCATATCGGGATGACGAACCCTCATCGTGCCGCACCCTCGACGCGCCGCGTGCCCACACCGCCGCGCGTCGTCGTTTTCTGCCTGATCGGCGCCCTCGCCCTGCTTCCCGCCGGCGCCCGCGCGCAGCAGTCCGTGGACATGGCCAAGCTGCAGGACGAGGCGGTGTCGCGCATCGAGCAGTACATCAAGATCAACACCACCAATCCGCCGGGCAACGAAGACCAGACGATGAAGTTCTTCGCCCGGATCTTCACCGCCGAGGGCATTCCGTTCGACACCGCGTCGTCGGCCCCGGGGCGCGGCAATATCTGGGCGCGGCTCAAGGGTGGGTCGCAGCCGGCGCTGGTGCTGCTCAGCCACATGGACGTGGTCCCCGCCGATCCCAAGTACTGGAGCGTGGACCCGTTCGCGGCCACGGTGAAGGACGGCTTTCTCTGGGGACGCGGCACGCTCGACACGAAGACGTTGGGCATCGTGGAGTTGGAGGCGTTCCTGACGCTGCACCGCACCAAGGCGCCGCTCGACCGCGACGTGATCTTCATGGCCACGGCGGACGAGGAAGCGGGCGCGGCGTTCGGGGCGGGGTGGGTGATGACGCACCATCCCGAAGCGTTCGCCGGCGCCGGGTTCGTGCTCAACGAGGGCGGCGGCGGCGACGTGGATCAGGGGCGCGAACGGTTCGGCATCGAGGTCACGCAGAAGGTGCCGTACTGGTTCAAGCTCACCGCCACGGGCACCCCGCGGCACGGGTCGGAACCGCAGGTCGCCTCGGCGGTGAACCGCATCGTCCGGTCGCTCTACCGGCTGCAGACGTACCAGTTCGCGCCGCGGATCATCCCGGCGGTGGACGCCTACTTCAAGGGGCTCGCGCCCACCGCCGGTCCCGAATGGAAGGACGCGTTCGCCGACATGGCCAAGACCATCCAGGATCCCGACAAGCTGCTCCGCCTGCAGACCGAGATGCCCGAACTGGCCGCCCTCACCCGCAACACCTGCGCGATCACGATGCTGCAGGCCAGCAACAAGATCAACGTGATCCCGCCCGAGGCATCGGCTCAGTTGGACTGCCGCCTGCTACCCGACCAGGACGTGCCGGCGTTCAAGCAGGAGCTGCGCGACGCGCTCAACGATCCCGGCATCACCGTCGAGCAACTGCTCGGCTTCACGCCGGCCGTGTCGCCCACCGACAATCTGTTGTACCGCACGATCGTGGACGTCACGCGGCAGCACTATCCCGACGCCGCCGTCGTGCCCGCGGTGTCCACCGGGTTCACCGACAGCCACTTCTTCCGCGACCGGGGCATCGCGTCGTACGGCTATGCACCTTTTCTCATACCAGAGGCCGATGAATCCGGGGTGCACGGGAACAACGAGCGGCTCTCGATCGCCAACATCCGCACCGGCACGCAGATGATGTACGAGATCGTGACGCGGATGGTCACCCCGTGAAGTTGGCATTGGCCGTCGGGGTCCTGGCGGCCGGCGCCTGTTCCCACGCGCCGCCCGTGGTGCGGCCGGCGGTGGATCCCGATCTCTACCGCTGCGCCGAGTTCGCCACGGCACAGCTCGGCTTCGTGGTTCGCCGCGACACCGGCACCTCGGCAACCCGCCTCACGGTGACCACGCGGCCCGATGTGCGGTCGGGCCAGTACGACGGGCTGGCCATCCGCTTGTTGGGCGACACGACGCGCGCCCATACCTGGCTCGAGGTTCAGCCATTCAGCGGCATCGTGACGGGCGGGGTGAGCGACGACCTGCTGATGGCCGGCCCGTCGGCCAGGCAGGCGGCGGCAGCGGTCGAACGGCGCTGCAACGGCGCCCCGGGGGGGCTCCGGGGCACCGTCCGGGGAGGCCGGGCGATTCCCCCGGCGGCACGCTAATTTTCCCCGATCACCATCAGCCCCCACCACTCATGAAGCCGTTCCGCCTTGCCAGCGTCACCGCGGCGTTCGTACTCGCCGCCTGCTCCGCGCCCAGCGTGACCACGCAGGCGCCGACCCCCGTGCGCCGGCCCACCGCACCGGCCGCCGAGCCCGCCAGCGTACCGCGGGCCACGTTCGCCACGCCGCCCACCGACTGGCAACTGCTCGACGAGGGCACGGACCACGTGCCGGGCATCAGCGTGCTCCGGGCCGACCAGGAGCTGCTCTCCGGGATGCAGCCCAAGCAGACGGTGCTCGTGGCAGTCATCGACGGCGGACTCGACACGGCGCAGGTGGACCTCGCCCCGCACCTCTGGCACAACCCGGGCGAGATTGCCGGCAACGGCAAGGACGACGATCACAACGGCTACGTGGACGACACCTGGGGGTGGGATTTCATCGGCGGTGCCGACGGCCGGGACATCGACCACGAGACGCTCGAAGTCACCCGTCTCTATTCGCGCTGCAACCACATCGCGCCGCTGAGCGTGGCCGGACCGAATCCGACGCCCGCCGAGTGCGCCCAGATCGACACCACGTTCCGGGCCGAGCGCGACTCGGCCTCGATGATCCTCGAAAACATCAACAACGCGGGCCGGGCGCTCGATCGCGCGACGGAGATCCTGAAGACCGCAATCCCCGATTCGCTCACCGCGGACCGCGTGAAGGCGTTCCAGCCCACCGGCCAGCTGCAGCAGCAGGCGCGCGCGATCTATCTCCAACTCGCCGCCGAGCACGTGGACCAGTCCGCCATCGGCGAGGCGCGCAAGGAGTACGAGTCGCAGGTGAAGTACGGCTACGACACGACCTATTTCCCGCGGCCGATCGTGGGCGACAACCTGATGGACCTGTCGCAGCGCGACTACGGCAACCGCGACGTCATGGGCCCCGACGCGCTGCACGGTTCGCACGTTTCGGGAATCATCGGCGCCGTGCCCGACGCCAAGGCGGGCATCCAGGGCGTGGCCCAGTCGGTGCGCATCATGATGGTCCGCACGGTGCCCGATGGCGACGAGCGCGACAAGGACGTGGCCAACGCCATTCGCTACGCGGTGGACAACGGCGCCAAGGTCATCAACATGAGCTTCGGCAAGCCGTACTCCCCGCAGAAGTCGGTGGTGGACGATGCCGTGAAGTACGCGGACGCGCACGGCGTGCTGATGGTCCACGCGGCGGGCAACGACGGCAAGGACAACGACCTGGGCCATAACTTCCCGACGGCGTTCTATCTGGACGGCGGGCGGGCGCAGGACTGGATCGAGGTGGGCGCGTCGAGCTGGAAGGGCGGCGACACCCTGGCCACGTCGTTCAGCAACTACGGGCAGCAGCGCGTGGACGTGTTCGCGCCCGGCCTGGACATCAAGTCCACGATTCCCGGCAACAAGTACGAGCGCGACAGCGGTACGAGCATGGCGTCGCCGGTGGTGGCCGGGCTCGCGGCGCTGATCATGTCGTACTACCCGAACCTGACGGCGGCCGACGTGAAGCGGATCATCCTTGCGTCGGCCACGCGCTACGCCACCCAGATGGTGGCGCGGCCGGGGGCGAAGGAGGGCGATCCGCTGGTGCCGTTCGGCACGCTGTCGGTCACGGGGGGAATCGTGAACGCCTACGCGGCGCTGCAGATGGCGGCCAAGGTGTCGGCCGGCAAGCAGTAGTTCGGCTGGCAGACGGGCGTCGAACACGTGGGGCGGGCCTGTCGGCACCGCCCCTGGGTCACGGCACGTGGGGCGGGCAGTTGCCAAGGGCTGCCGGCGACGGCAGCATTGGGAGCAGCTCTCCTCCCTCAGGAGGTGTTATTTCCATTCTCCGATACCCCATCGTACGTGCCGGGGCGTGCGCGCTTGCATTAGCCCTGCCGGTCCGGAGCACGCGGGCGCAAACCGCGCGCGTCTCCGGCATCGTGCGTGATACCGCCGGCGCGCCGATAAGCGCCGCGCAGGTGGCCGCGTCGCCCAACGTGCGGGCCTTCACCGATTCGCTGGGCCGCTTTGCCCTCACCGGACTCGCGCCGGGCGCGCACCGCGTGCGAGTGTCGCGCATCGGGTATCGGCACCGCGACACGACGCTCGTGCTGCACGACGGCGACGATGTCGTCCTCGACGTGACGCTCACTCCCGTACCAAACCTGTTCCCCGGCGAGCCAACCCCGAGGGAGGAAGCCGAGGCCGAGGCCGCGATCGCGGCCGCCGGCCAGATCGACAGCATCGGCGACGGGCTGCTCCACCAGGATACCACGCGCACGCTGTCGTATCGTGCGTTCGGGGAGCGGTTCCTGTTCGCCGCAATAGCAGCCCAGGGTGCGGATTCCACGACCGTCGTTTCGCCGGTCAGTGCGGCCACGGCGCTTTCGCTGCTCTGGATGGGGGCCCGGGACTCGACTGCCGCCGCGATTGGCCGGGTGTTGGGCCTGGGGGCGCTCTCCCGGACGGCGGTTGGCGCGGGCAATGCCGCCCTCATGGACGGGCTCGACCATCGATCGGACGTCGTCCTCGACATGGGCAACGCCGTGTGGGTGAGTCCCTGGACCACACTGCGCGACGAATTCAAGCGACTCGCCAGCGCTGACTACCGGACGGTGATTGCCCGCGTGCCGCTCGATCAGCCCGCCGCCGTCACGGCCATCAACCATTGGGTGGACAGCGTCACCCGCGGGAAGATCCCGGAGATGCTGACGCGGCCCTTGGATGCGAGGGCGTCCATGTATCTGGCGAACGCCGTGTATTTCAAGGGCAAATGGATGGCGCCGTTCAGGAAGTCCCAGACGCGGGACCGCGACTTCACACTGACCGGTGGCCAGCGGGTCCGAGTGCCGATGATGGAGAGGGTTGGCCGCTACGGCTACCGACAGGAGCCCGGCTACAGGCTTCTCCGCCTTCCGTATCGCGGCGGACGCGTGGCCATGTACATCGTATTGCCGGACTCGGGTGTCTTACCGGTTGACCTGGCACGGCGCATGAACCAGAGCGGGTGGCCGGCGTTCGAGGGCGTGGTCCCCCGCCCGATGGTTCACGTCGTACTTCCGAAATTCCACGTCGAGCAGCAGCTCGATCTGGGGCGACTGCTCTCGTCGCTCGGCATGGGCATCGCGTTCGACCCGGACCGGGCCGATTTCGGCGACCTCGCGCGGGATACGCGCGGGGACGGACTGGCGATCACCCGCGCTACGCAGAAGGTGTACATCGACGTCGACGAGGAGGGGACGGTGGCCGCGGCCGCAACGGGCGTCGAGGTCGGCGTTACTTCCGTGCCGCCTCCCCCCATCCCATTCATCGTCGACCGGCCCTTTGTGTTCCTGCTCCGGGACGAGGTGAGCGGGTCCGATCTGTTCGCCGGCTGGATCGCGCATCCGTAGATGGCCGTAGGACTTGCCCCGCGAGGGTCCATTGGGCAACGTTCGATGTCTGGGGCTGGAGCAGTCGCACAGTCAGCCAGTCGGACACCGCACCCGTCGTCCCAGGAGGACCCAACCACCGATGGCCACGATCACCTCTCCACGCGCCTATACTCGCCTCACGCAGCCGCTCGTTCGCGAGAACGGCGAGCTTCGCCCCGCCACCTGGGACGAGGCACTCGATGCGGCCGCCGAAGGATTCCGCCGGAACATCGAACGGAACGGGCCCGACGCGCTGGGAATCTTCTCGTGCTCCAAGTCCACCAACGAGATGAACTTCCTGGCGCAGAAGCTGGCCCGCATCGCCTTCGGTACCAACAACATCGATAGTTGCAACCGAACGTGACACGCACCTAGCGTCGTCGGTCTGGCGACGGTCTTTGGTGCGGGCGGGGGCACGAGCTCCTACGAAGAGGCGGAGGACACGGAGGTCGTGTTCCTCTGGGGTTCGAACGCGCGCGCTGCCCACCCCATCTGGTTCCACCATCTATTGAAAGGAATCCGGAACGGGGCGCGGTTGTACGTGGTCGACCCTCGGCGCACGGAGTCGGCGCAGTGGGCGGACGTGTGGATGGGGCTGAACGTGGGCTCGGACATCGCGCTCTCCAACGGCATGGCGCGCGAGATCATCCACGCGGGACTGACGCATGAGTGGTTCATCAAGAATGCCACGGAGGGGTTCGAGAAGTACCGCGAGTCGGTCGAACCGTATACGCTGGACTATGTGGAACAGATCACCGGCGTGCCCGCCGACGTGATCCGCGAGGCCGCCCACGCCTACGCCAAGGCCGAGCGGGCGATGATCTGCTGGACGCTGGGCATCACCGAACACCATGACGCCACCGCCAACGTGCTGGCCCTCATCAACCTGTCGCTCCTCACCGGCCACGTCGGGCGCTGGGGCTCGGGGTGCAACCCGCTGCGCGGCCAGAACAACGTGCAGGGCGGGGGCGACATGGGTGCGATTCCCAACAAGCTCCCCGGCTTCCAGGACATTCTCGACGACGAGGCGCGCACGCGCATCGAGAAGCGCTGGAGCACCACGATCCCGCGGAAATACGGCTGGAATCTCACCGAGATGCTGCACGCCATGGATCGGGGCGAGATGACGTCGCTGTTCGTGATCGGCGAGAACCCGGCGCAGTCCGACGCCGACGGGCATCATGTGGAGGCGCTGCTCCGCGGGCTCGACCACCTCGTGGTGCAGGAGATCTTCCTCACCAAGACGGCGCAGTTGGCCGACGTCGTGCTCCCGGCGAGCGCCAGCTGGTGCGAGGGCGAGGGCACGGTCACCAACAGCGAGCGCCGCATCCAGCGCGTGCGCAAGGCGGTGGAGCCGCCCGACGGGGCCCGCGACGAACTGTGGATTCTCTCCGAACTCGCGCGGCGCATGGGCCACGACTGGGGCCAGCCCACGGCGGAGGCCGTGTGGAACGAGGTGCGCGAGGTGGCGCCCGACTTCTGCGGCGGCACGAGTTACGCGCGCCTGGAGGCCCTGGGCGGCATCCAGTGGCCGTGCCCCGATGTATCGCATCCGGGCACGAAGTTCCTGCACGGGCGCCTGTGGGAGGACCCCCGCGGCGGGCGCGCCGCCCCCTTCTCGGTGGTGGCGCACGAGGGGCCGGTGGAGATGCCGGACCATGAGTATCCGCTAATGCTCACGACGGGTCGGCGGCTCGAATCGTACAACACCGGCGTCCAGTCGGGGGGCTACGAGTCGCCCCTGCACCTGGGGGAGACGCTCGACCTGTCCCCCGAAGACGCCGCCCGGCTGGGCATCGCCGACGGCGATCCGGTGCGCGTCACGTCGCGGCGGGGCGGCGTGGTGTCGCCGGCGCGGGTGGACCGCTCGCTGCGGCCCGGGGTGGTGTTCATGACATTACATTTTCCTGATGAAGTGGCCACGAACCTGCTGACCATCGACGCCTCGGACCTGCGGTCGGGCACGGCCGAGTTCAAGGCGTGCGCCGTGCGCGTGGAGCCCGCGGACGTGGCGGTGGAGGCCGGCGACTGATGGACATCCGGCTGCTCGAGGCCGCGCCGACGTCCGAGGAGCGCGGGGCCGTGGACGCCTGCCTCGGCCCGCCGCGGTCGGCGTGGGACGGCGGCGCGCGCGGCAGCATGCGCGATCGCCACGTGGCCCACGGGGGCCAGTCGATGCGGGACCGGCGCCATCGGCTGTTGCCCGCGCTGCAGGCGCTGCAGGCGCGCGTGGGCTGGATCAGCGAGGGCGGGTTGGCTTACGTATGCGAGCGGCTGGACGTGCCGCCTGCGGACGCGTGGGGGGTGGCCACCTTCTATGCGCTGCTCTCCACCACGCCGCGCGCCAAGCGCGTGCTCCACGTGTGCGACGACATCGCGTGCAAGTGCCGCGGGGCCGATGCGTTGATCGAGGAGTTGGAGCGGAAGGCCGGACCGGCGCACGCGCACGCGCCCGACGCCGACCACGTGCGTTTGGCCGATGACGCGTCGGTGTGGGTGCGCTCGCCCTGCCTGGGCATGTGCGAACATGGGCCGGCGGCGCTGCTGCAGCAGGGGGGCCTCGCGCCGTCCGAACACCAGGTAGCCGCGCTGACCGTGGACGCGGCGCTCGAGATGCTGGCCGGCGGAACGGACCAGGTGCCGAGCGTGCCGGCAGCCGTGCCGCGCTGCATCGGCGAGCCGAGATTGCTCGAGCGCGTCGGCAAGGTGGACCCGACGAGCTTCGCGGCCTATCAGGAGAGCGGCGGCTTCGTGGCGCTGGAGAAGGCGCTTGCCCTGGGCGCGGAGCGCGTGATCGCCGACGTGATCGCGTCGGGGCTCACGGGGCGGGGCGGCGCGGCGTTCCCGACGGGGAGAAAGTGGGATGCCGTGTCGAAGCAGACGGTCAAGCCGCACTACCTGATCTGCAACGCCGACGAGTCGGAGCCGGGCACGTTCAAGGACCGTGTGCTGATGGAGCAGGATCCGTTCGCGGTGATCGAGTCGATGACCATTGCGGGGTTCGCCACCGGCTGCGAGCGGGGGTTCATCTACATCCGCGGCGAATATCCGCTGGCCACCGAACGGTTGCAGTACGCCATCGACAGCTCGCGCGCCAAGGGAATGTTGGGCGCGCGCGTGATGGGCTCCGGCGTCCGCTTCGACATCGAGATCCGCCGCGGGGCCGGCGCGTACATCTGCGGCGAGGAGACGGCGATCTTCAACTCCATCGAGGGGTTCCGCGGCGAGCCGCGCAACAAGCCGCCCTTCCCGGCCGAGTCCGGCCTGTTCGGATGCCCCACGGTGGTGAACAACGTCGAGACGCTGGCCAACGTGCCGGCGATCGTGCTCTCGGGGGGCGAGGCGTTCGCGAAGGTGGGCGGGGGCCAGTCCACGGGCACCAAGCTATTCTGCGTGAGCGGAAACGTGCGGTTCCCCGGTGTGGTCGAGGTGCCCTTCGGCACCACGTTGCGCGAGGTCCTCGATCTCTGCGGCGGCGTGGCCGGTGGCCGGAAGTTGCAGGCGGTGCTGTTGGGTGGCGCTGCGGGGGTGTTCGTGCGCGGCGACGAACTGGACCTCCCGCTCACGCTCGAGGGGGCCCGCGCAGCGAATGCCACGCTCGGCTCCGGGGTCGTGATCGCGTTCGACGATCGGGTGGACATGCGCGCCGTGGTTCTGCGCATTGCCGCCTTTTTCCGCGACGAGTCGTGCGGCCAGTGCGTACCCTGTAGGGTGGGCACCGTGCGGCAGGAAGAGGCGCTCCATCGCATTGCGGCGGGCAGGACGATCGGCGGGGTGCGCAGCGAGTTGGCGTTGCTCGACGAGGTGGGCGTGTCGATGAAGGACGCGTCGATCTGCGGGTTGGGGCAGACCGCGTATTCGGCCGTGGAATCCGCCATCAAGAGGTTGGGGCTGTATGAGGACGTGTAGCGCTTGGGGAGAGGAGGAGAGTAGGACGGTGCCTGCGTTCACATCAATCGGTGTTGATCGCGGTTCCGAAGCTGTTGCTGCTGCTATTGCCGTGGCTGTTGCTGTGTGCTCTGCGGCCACTTCCCTGCGAAGAGGTGTTGCCTGATCAATGACCGGCATCGCTCCAGTACCGCTCGCTCAGATCCGCCGGCGCCGCGACGCCGACGTGAAGCGGGTCGGCCTCACCATTGACGGCCGCGAGGTCGTGGTGCCCGAGGGCACGACGATCCTCGCCGCCTGCACCCAACTCGGCATCGAGATCCCGACGCTCTGCTTTCTGGAAACGCTGCGGCCCGTGAACGTGTGCCGCATCTGTGTGGTGGAGGTGAAGGGGGCGCGCGTGCTGGTGCCCAGCTGTTCGCGTGCCGTCGAGGCCGGCATGGAGGTCCAGACCAACTCGCCGCGGGTGCGGCACAGCCGCAAGCTCATCCTCGAGATGCTGGGGTCGTCGGTGGATCTGTCGCAGACGCCGCAGGTGGCTGAGTGGATGCGGGAGTACGGGGCGAAGCCCGAGCGGTACGGCTCCAAGGCGCCGCCGTCGGCCGCGGGGGCGCGCGACGCGCTGGTGCCCGGGCACCACGAGCCGCCCGATCCCGCGTACGCGGCCACGGTGGCACAACCGGCCAAGGTGGACAACGATCTCTACGTGCGCGACTACGCCAAGTGCATTCTCTGCTACAAGTGCGTGGAGGCATGCGGGCCCGAGCATCAAAACACGTTTGCGATCGCCGTGGCGGGGCGCGGATTCGACGCGCGCATCTCGACCGAGCTGGCCGTGGCGCTGCCGCAGTCGGCGTGCGTCTATTGTGGGAATTGTATAGCCGTCTGTCCCACGGGCGCGCTGGTGGCGAGGACGGAGTTCGACATGCGGGCCGACGGCACGTGGAACGAGGCCGCGCAGACGTCGGCCGACACCATCTGTCCGTACTGCGGGGTGGGGTGCACGCTCACCCTGCACGTGCAGGACGGGGAGATCGTGAAGGCCACCAGTCCGCTGGACAACGACGTGACGCTCGGCAATCTGTGCATCAAGGGCCGTTTCGGGTGGCGGTTCGTGAAGGGTGCCGTGAAGGGAGCGGGCGTCGTGGCGGGGAACGGCAAGGCGCATGGCGGACACTGATCCGAAGGCCGGGCTCGGGCCCGTTCCGGGGCTCGGGTACGGGCAGGCGGTGAACGTGCGGCGGTTCGTGCGTCTCGGCGAGGATGCCGCGAGCGAGGACCGGGCGCCGGTGGCCGAGGAAGTGCCCGTGGCGTTCGTGTACACGGGGCGGGCGCATGCCGTGATGATGGCCACGCCCACCGATCTCGAAGACCTGGCCGTCGGGTTCACGTTGAGCGAATTGATAGTGGCCGAGCGCGGGGAGATCCGCCGGGTGACCGTGGCGCCGCACAGTCGTGGGGTGGAGCTGGCGATCGAGATTCCCGCCGAGGCCGTCGAGCGGCTGGGCGAGCGGGCGCGGGCGATTTCGGGGCGAACCGGCTGTGGGTTGTGCGGCGTCGAGGCGATCGACGATGCCGTGCGGGCGCCGCGTGTGGTGACCTCGACGCTCGCCATCGAGTCTGAGGCGTTGTGGAGGGCGGGGGCCGCGCTGGATGCGCGCCAGCCCTTCAACCAGGCCACGCACGCGGTGCACGGAGCGGCGTGGGCCTCGGCGGACGGCGAGTTGCGCGTGGTGCGCGAGGATGTCGGCCGGCACAACGCGCTGGACAAGGTTCTGGGTGCGCTGGCCCGCGGGGGAATCGACGCGTCGAGCGGATTCCTGGTCGTGACCAGTCGCGCGAGTTTCGAGCTGGTGCAGAAGGCGGCGGTGTTCGGGGTCCCGCTGTTGGCCGCCGTTTCGCGTCCTACCGGTCTGGCCGTGCGGCTCGCCGAGATGTGTGGCATGAGTCTCGTCGGGTTGTTGCGCGGGCGGACCGCGAATGTGTATGCCCACCCGGAGCGTGTGCGCGCTCCCATCACGCAGGAGCAGAGTTGACGGTTCCACGAGTTCCCTCCGACATCGAGATCGCGCAGGCCGCGCGGCCGCGTCCCATCGTGGACGTGGCCGCGGACATCGGCCTGGGCGCGGACGAAATAGATTTATATGGGAAATATAAAGCCAAGCTGCCGCTGGACGTCGCGTCGCGGCCGGTGAAGGGGCGGCTGGTGTTGGTGACGGCGATCAGCCCGACGCCGGCCGGCGAAGGGAAGAGCACGGTGAGCGTGGGGCTGGCGCAGGCGCTGCGGCGCATCGGCAGCAACGCCATTCTCTGCATACGGGAGCCGAGTCTGGGTCCCGTGTTCGGTGTGAAGGGGGGCGCGGCCGGAGGCGGGTATTCGCAAGTGATCCCGATGGAGGACATCAACCTCCATTTCACCGGCGATTTCCATGCGATCTCGAGCGCGCATGCGCTCCTGTCGGCGATGCTCGACAACCATCTGCAGCAGGGGAATTCGTTGAACATCGAACCCCGGCGGATCAGTTGGCCGCGCACGATCGACATGAACGATCGGGCGCTGCGCAACGCGGTGATCGGACTGGGCGGCATGGGAGAAGGCGTGGTGCGCGAGGAGCACTGGGTGATCATTCCGGCCAGCGAGATCATGGCGGTCGTGGCATTGTCCACGAGCCGCAAGGATCTGGAGGAGCGGCTCAGGCGGATCATCGTGGGTGCCACGGCGGGCAAGGACCGGCAGCCGGTGCGGGCTGGTCAGCTGAACGCGAGTGGGGCGATGGCGATGCTTCTCAAGGACGCCATCCGGCCGAATCTCGTGCAGACGTTGGAGGGTGGGCCGGCGCTGGTGCACTGCGGGCCGTTCGGCAACATCGCGCACGGGTGCAACAGCATTCTGGCCACGCGGTCGGCGCTAGCGCTGGGCGACGTGGTGGTGACCGAGGCGGGGTTCGGGTCGGATCTGGGCGCCGAGAAGTTCTTCGACATCAAGTGCCGGTTCGGGGGGTTGAACCCCGAAGCGGCGGTCCTGGTGGCGACCATCCGTTCGTTGAAGATGCAGGGCGGAATGGACAAGAAGTCGCTGACCAAGGAGGATCTGGGGGCGTTGGAGCGTGGGCTGCCGCATCTCAAGCACCATCTGGAGAACGTGCGGCAGTTCGGGGTGCCGGTGGTGATCGCGATCAATCGGATCCTGAGCGATACGCCCGAGGAGTTGCAGATGGTGCACGACTACGCGGCCGGTCTCGGGGCGCGGGTCGTGCTGGCCGACGTGTGGGCGCGGGGTGGGGCGGGCGGGGAGGATCTGGCCCGGGAGGTGCTGGCCATGCTCGACGAGAAGAGCGCGAAGTACGCGCCGTTGTACGATGCCGCGAAGCCCATTCGCGAGAAGATCGAGACTATCGTGAAACGGGTATACGGAGGCGACGGGGTGGACTATGCGCCGGCGGCCGAGCGGGCGATCGACTATCTCGAGTCGATCGGGATGGGTGAGACGCCCGTGTGCATTGCCAAGACGCAGTATTCCCTCACCGACGATGCGACGAAGCTGTGCAAGCCGACCGGGTTCCGGATCACGATCAACGAGGTGTACGGGAGCGCCGGGGCGGGGTTCGTGGTGGCCAAGGCGGGGGACATCATGACCATGCCGGGGTTGCCGAAGGTGCCGGCGGCGGAGGGGATGTCGATCAAGGAGAACGGGGAGATCGTGGGACTGTCGTAGGCCTGGCGGTCGCCGTGGCGGGGGGCTTTGCCCCCGCCGGGCGACGATCCACTCTTGTGCGCAGTGATTCGATGATGCCGGTTCCGAAAGGGTCCGGCATTGTCGTTTCATGCCATTGCCGCCGATACCTGCGTCGCACTTGAGCGGCCCGTCGGAACCAGAGCGCCGGTTCCGGTTCATGGAGATCGTGCGCCGGAAGCTCCGGGAGCGGCGATATAGCCGCCGGACCGAGGAGGCGTACGTGCACTGGATTCGCCGCTACATCGTATTTCACGGGAGGCGGCATCCAGGGGAACTGGGGCCTGAGGACGTCCGGCGGTTCCTGTCGGACCTGGCCGTGGGCCAGCAGGTGGCGGCGAGCACGCAGAACCAGGCGCTGCAGGCGCTGTTGTTCCTCTACGGCCAGGTCTTGGGGATGCCCTTGCCGAGGATCGACGGGATCGCGCCGGCGAGGCGGCCGCGGCACGTGCCCGTTGTGTTGTCGCAGCGGGAAGTGCGTTCGCTGTTTGGACGGTTGCCCGAGCCCGTGCGGCTGTGCGCCATGCTGATGTATGGAAGCGGGCTGCGGGTGGCCGAGTGCGTGGGTCTGCGGGTGAAGGACGTGGATCTCGATCGCCGGGAGATCGTGGTTCGGGGCGGGAAGGGAAACAAGGACCGTCGGACTCCGTTGGCGGAGACGTGTGTGCCCGCGCTGGAGCGGCGGTTCAGGGAGGGGTTGGCCGAGTACCGGCGGGATCGGAAGGCGGGTGTGCGGACGACTGGCCTGGCAGCGCCGCTGGCACGGAAGTACCCGGACGCCGAGACCGGGTGGGGATGGTGGTACGTGTTTCCTGCCGCGCGGACCTTCGTGGACGCCGCCCGGGTGCGGCGGCGACACCACCTGCACGAGACCGTCGTGCAGCGGGCCGTGAAAAATGCGGTGAACGAATTGGGGCTCACGAAGCGGGTGACCTCGCACTCGCTGCGCCACTCCTTCGCGACCCACCTGTTGGAGTCCGGGTCGGACATCCGGACTGTGCAGACCCTGCTCGGTCATTCGGACGTGCGGACGACCATGATCTACACGCATGTATTGAACAAGGGTGGGTTGGGCGTTCGGAGCCCCGCCGACCGGCTGTAGATCCCCTCCGGCCTTGCTCTGCCCGAAACAGTCGACTTCGCACGCTACGCAGCGTGGCCTTGCAGCATATCCTCCAGCCGACCGCGCCTTCTAATCCCTCTAATGTGATGTCACGGCAAGAGTTGCCTTGCCACATCGCGAAAATGGCCGCAGAATACACAGCAACGGGCCGCAGCCTTTCGTGCGGCTTCGCAGCATATCATGACTGCATAATTTGTAGTTAGGAGGCCGAGGCCAGGCCATTGGGCGCGATGTAGGGCAGGGCAGCGAACCGCGTGGCAGGCGTCGCGGCCGGGCGGACCAACCCTCCCGCTGGCCCGATCTCGGCGGAGAGCCTCGCTGTGGCCCCGCTCATGCGCCGGGCTTGTAGAGATCGCGACCAAGCCGTTGGGTATTGCGCCATGGAGTGCGCCGGGGCATATGTGGAAACTGACAAGAGGGAGAGCGATGCGGCTCACCCCCTGCTGCCTTTGCCGGTTCCCCAGTTCGCCTCCTAACGAGGCGCTGCTGCCGTCGGCGTGGGCTTTGGAAGCGGCTGGCTCGCTACGCTCGCCCGCCGCAATTATTGTGAAACGCCGCAGCAGAGCGCCACGGCGTTAGGCGCACGACGATGCTCAGTGCGAGGTAAGGATGCCCGATCCTGTCGTTGGGATCGCCTGGTACACCGAATCGGAGTGGCAAGTCTTCCGCGCGAAAGTGGCGGACCCGGAACGTCTCGAAGCCACGTATGCGGAGTGGGTTGAGGTCGCGGAAGCCGCATTGGAGGACTTTCGGCGACTGGGCCTCAAGCCGCAGCGGGTGCCGATCCGCGCCGCGGAGTTCTTCTCGTGGTGTAAGGAAGAGAGCCGGTTGCCGGATTCGGAGGCCCGGGCGTCGTATGTGAGCGAGGTGCTGGCGCGAGCTGATGAAGCCTGAGCGCGGGAGGCAGGCGGCGCCTAACGAGGCGCTGCTGCCGTCGGCGTGGGCT